>JBJXDV010000097.1:0-7168 GCA_046153465.1 Chitinophagaceae bacterium | reverse complement strand
TTATCAGGCTTAAGATCTCTTAGGTATTTTTGCATACCCGGGCTTTCAAATTGAAAAGTACCAATAGTATCACCGTGCTGGTATAACCGAAATGTTTTTTCGTCATTCAATGGAAGGGTATCAATATCAATTTCCAATCCATGATTTTCTTTAATAAGTCTCAATGCATTTTTTAAAATCGTGAGGGTTTTTAAGCCTAAAAAATCCATCTTAATTACTCCTGCATCTTCAATAATATTTCCTTCAATTTGAGTTACCCATAGAGGAGAGTCTTTTGCTATGCAAACCGGAATCAATTCGGTTAAATCTCTTGGGGCGATAATAATTCCAGCAGCATGAATACCTGTATTTCTTACTGAACCTTCAAGTCGTTCGGCTTCATGCAATACAAGTCCTTCCAGTGTATTTTCTTTTTTATAAACTTCCCTAAGACGTTTTACACCTTCCATTTCATCGGGGCCAACATTATCTTTTTCTTCTAACGATTTTTCTCCGTCTTTGATAGTTAATGGAGCATGCAGCACTCGTCTTAATTCAATACCTGGTCTGTCGGGAATTAATTTTGCCAGTGCATTTGATTCAGCCAGGGAAAGATCCATCACCCTCGCTACATCTTTAATACTCATTTTTGCAGCCATGGTTCCATAAGTGATAATCTGGGCAACCTGGTTCTGTCCATACTTCTGTACTACATAATCAATAACTTTTTGCCTTCCTTCATCGTCAAAATCAGTATCTATATCCGGCATCGACTTGCGATCCGGGTTTAGAAAGCGTTCAAAAAGTAAATTGTATTTAATCGGGTCTATATTAGTGATACCAATACAATAGGCGACTACACTACCGGCCGCGGATCCACGACCTGGCCCTACAAATACGCCCAAATTCTTTCCGGCTTTGATAAAATCACTTACAATTAAAAAGTACCCGGCAAAGCCCATGGTTCTAATGGTAAATAATTCAAAGTCGATGCGTTCCTGTATTTCAGGTGTTAAATTATTATATCTAATGTGGGCACCTTCACTGGTAATGTGTTTTAAGTATTCCCACTGATTAAGATTGCTATCGGCATGTACTTTAAATGCCTCCGGAATCGGAAAAGCAGGAAGCAGGATATCTTTTTTCAGGTTTAATACTTCTACATTACCGGCGATACGGTTGGTATTATCAATCGCTTCGGGTATATCATGAAAGAGTGCTTTCATCTCTTCCGTTGTTTTAAAATAGAATTGATCGTTGGGAAATTTAAAACGCCTGTCTTTAAGATGCACATCATCATTTACAAAATCATCATAGCCCGGGGTAGCTTTTTTTTCTCCGGTGTTTATACATAAAAGGATATCATGCGCATTGTAATCATCCTTATTGGTATAATGGCTATCATTCGTAGCAATTACAGGTACACTGTATTTTTTCGCAAACTTTAAAAGCGTTTGGTTGATGGGCTCCTGCTCTTTGATATTATGACGTTGTAATTCTACATAATAATTTTCACCGAAGAGATTCAGCCACCATTGAAATTCTTTTTCAGCTTTTTCTTCACCACTATGTAAAATCGTTTGTGGAATATAAGCGCCAATGCAACAGGTAGTGGCAATTAGTCCTTCATGATATTTTTCAATTAATTCTTTATCAATCCGGGGGTATTTGCTATACAATCCCTCTATATAACCCAGTGAGGTTAACTTAATCAGATTCTGATAACCGATGGCATTTTTTGCAAGCAATACCTGGTGAAAACGCTGGTCCTTTGACTCTTTAGTAAAAACTTTGGCATGTCGATCTTTTACTACATAAAATTCGCAGCCAACTATCGGCTTTACTTTTAAAGTTCCATCTTCATTTTTGTGTTTGTATGCTTCTGCAACAAATTCAAATGCACCAAACATGTTTCCATGATCGGTGATAGCAATCGCAGGCATATCGTCTGCAACTGCTTTTTTGAAAAGACTTGGAATTGATGCGGCACCATCCAACAAAGAAAACTGAGTGTGGCAATGAACGTGAGAAAACTTCGACATTTTTATAAATCTATTTTATTGAGAAGATTCAATTTTCATTAGTTTCAATTAATCGTTATCAATTTAAAATCATTAACAAGCGCAAACAAACACTGCTTATCGGGTTTAAATTCTTAAACAACCTTTAACAAACTTACCATTCAAATTTCTTGCAACAAATTCAAAACTCGCCACAATCTTTCCACAATAAATATTGGCGTTGTATTTGTTATCTTCGGTTGATCATTTTAGCACTATTTTGAAAAATTATTTTGTAATTGGCTTTCTTGGCATTTCTCTGGTAAGCTGCAGGGTATTCAAGCATGCTGCAACAAATAAGCCCCTGGCCGATACGGCGGAAGTAAAGCGAAAGCAAGCGCCGGTATTTGTTGAAAATATTTCTATCCGCAACAATAGCGATCCTAGTCACTCTTCTGGCATCAAAGCAAATGCGCCAAATCCGCTGGATATTTCTTTAGAACCGATATTCAGCGCTGAGAAAATGAATAGCCTTCAGTTCAAATATGCTATTTTATTAGATGTGCCTGTTGAGCAAATGATTGATTTTAAATTAATGGAATTATTAGAAAACTGGTATGGAACGCCTTATCGGATGGGAGGTAACAGCAAATCGGGTATTGATTGTTCGGCATTCGTTCAAACGTTTATGAAATCGATATTTGATTTATCTGTATCCCGAACGGCCAATGAGCAATATCAGCAATCAGCACGTATTTCAAAAAATGAATTAAAAGAAGGTGATTTGGTGTTTTTTAGAACCCAACGTAAAAAGCGAATATCCCATGTGGGTGTGTATATTCGAAACAATAGATTTGTTCATGCTTCCACTTCATCCGGCGTAATGATCAGTAGTTTAAACGAATCCTATTTTGTAACCCGCTATGCTGGTGCAGGAAGAGTTGCTGCTTTAGTTGAAGAAGGTTCCAAAAACTAATTGGCTCTTATCCTGAAAGCTAAAACGGGTTCAATTTGCAGTAAAAAAATGATCCAATTTTCATTTGGCTTAACAAATATATTGGCCTAGATTTGCGCCTCAATTATAATTATTACTCATACGGCAAAATCCGTGTGATCTTTAAATCAAAGAATTATGAAAAAAGGGATTCATCCCGATCATTATCGGTTTGTTATTTTTAAAGACATGAGCAACGGTGTAACTTTCTTAAGCCGTTCTGCTGCTCAAACAAAGGAAACAATTAAATGGGAAGATGGAAATGAGTATCCGCTCTTAAAATTGGAGATTTCCAATACTTCACATCCTTTCTTTACCGGTCAGAAAATTATGGTTGATACTGCGGGAAGAATTGATAAATTCAAAAAGCGGTACGAAAAGAAAAAATAAGAGCAAATCATTTAATAGAATTTTTTGTTTTTAATAATGCTATCTTATCCTTTTCCTTTTGCAAGGAAGAGGATTTTTTTTTAGTAGATTTATTTTATGAATACATCCATTTCATTGGACTCTGCTATCAAAAGTAAATTGTATCCATTCGCAGAGGTTCGCTCCATATCTGCAATAAGAATAGGTATACTTACCATTCAGGAGAAATGGCAAAAACTGCTTGAGTCAAAAATATCCATACCTGAATCAAACGGCAATACGAACGTCGCTGATTTTTTTCCGCCAAACCTAATACCTTCCTCTGCATTCGTAGTATCTTTTATTAATAAACTGATATCACCGGATCATTTCTTAGAAGAGACTTCCTGCCGGTTATTAGAATACCCATGGCAAATTGTTGAATTTAATGATTGGGCCCTTCGGCAAGACTATAACCTTATTACGAAAGGAAGGTATTCGCAACCGTTACCCGAAACTGTTAATGCTAATAAATCAACACAAATATTTTTGGAAGAAGGGGCGGTATTAAATCATTGCTATTTGAATGCGGCTACCGGACCAATTTATATAGGTAAAAATTCAGAAATAATGGAGGGGGCCATCATCAGGGGTCCATTTGCCTTATGCGAAGGAGCTGTTGTTAAAATGGGTGCCAGAATTTATGGGGCAACAACTGTTGGTCCTTATAGCGTAGTTGGTGGTGAAATAAAAAATTCGGTCATCTTTGGCTATTCCAATAAAGCCCATGAGGGTTATCTCGGCGATTCGGTTATAGGAGAGTGGTGTAATATAGGAGCGGGAACGTCTAATTCCAACATAAAAAATTCAGCGAGTGAAGTGAAGTTATGGCATCAACCTGCCCGTGAATTTATTAGTGTTGGTTTGAAATGCGGGTTATTGATGGGGGATTATTCGCGTTGCGCAATCAATACTTCTTTTAATACTGCAACTGTTGCTGGTATTGGTGCAAATATTTTTGGAGATGGACTAACACCAAAATATATTCCGGATTTTTCATGGGGTAGCAGTGGGAAAGAAAAATATTTTTTTGAAAAAGCCATTCAGGATATTCGCAACTGGAAAAAATTAAAAAATAAGGAATTGACTGATCAGGAAATTCAAATCCTGAAAACTATTTTTGAGCAACATTAAAAACTAACAATGAGAAAGCAGATTGCAGCAGCTAATTGGAAAATGAATTGTACCTATCAGCAGGGGGAAAAGCTATTGGAAGATATATTAAACGCAAGAGTAGAACCAGGCCTCTATCAACAAGTGGTTTTTGCTGTTCCATTCCCATACCTGGTTATGGGTAATAGTCAGGTAGCAGAAGAAAAAGGTTATGCAGTGGCTGCTCAAAATTGTTATCATAAAAAATCTGGTGCATTCACCGGTGAAGTATCTGTTGAAATGCTTCAGTCAATTGGAATAAAATATTGTGTGGTTGGGCATAGTGAACGCAGAGAATATTTTAAGGAGTCGAATGCCGAACTTGCAGAAAAAATAAATCTTTGTCTTGAGTATGGCATTACCCCGTTGTTTTGTTGTGGAGAACCATTGAATATACGGGAGGCGGGTACACAAAACAGTTATGTGGAAGTTCAATTAAAAGAGTCACTATTTCATTTATCTGAATCTTCGATAAGTAAAATAGTAATCGCCTACGAGCCTATTTGGGCAATTGGTACCGGTAAAACAGCCAGTTCGGCGCAGGCGCAGGAAATGCATGCACACCTGAGAAATGTTCTTTCAAAAAAATATGGTGAAGATATTGCTGGTTCTACCTCTATTCTGTATGGTGGAAGCGTAAAAGCTAATAATGCAGTAGAAATTTTTTCGCAGCCCGATGTAGATGGTGGATTGGTTGGCGGAGCTTCTTTGAATGCGGAAGAGTTTGCGACCATTATCCGAAGTTTGAAGTAATGAAACGGCACGAAGCATTGCAACCCTTATCAAGGCAACATCATAGCGGATTGTTGATTTCCTTATTGCTAAATAAAGGCATTAAGAAAAATGCGCCTTTAGGCGTCATGAGCAATTTTATTTGCGATTGCTGGACAAAAGAATTGAATGATCATTTTGAATTGGAGGAGACTGTTCTTCTTCCCGCGTTAACAAACAAACCATTCCCTGTTATTCTTACTGAACAATTATTGGAAGAACACCAGCAAATACGTTTGTTAGCGGAGAATGCCTGTAACCATTCAGCAATGGAAAAAGATATTATTGATTTTGCTTCGCTTCTTGAAAAGCATATCCGTTTTGAAGAAAAAGTATTTTTTCCGAAAGTAGAGTTAGTATTGTCTGAGGTATCCTTAAACGAAATTGCCCTTTTATTAAAGGATAGTGTAGTATCCAACTGTATTAACTATCCAGTTAAATTCTGGGAATAATTTAGTTGTTTTCTGTCTCAACTATTTTTGTTGCAAAACTAATATCGAAGGGTTGTGTGGAATTTAGTTTGTCGAGTTCAATTTTGGTAGACATACCATCAGCAGCACGTTGATACATAGGAATAAACTTTGCGCCAAATAAAATTTCTCTTCCTAAATAAGAAGTTCTGGCTACCACCGTATTTGAAAATGTTTCGTCGAAGGCTCGCACAAAAACCAGGATTTCTGTATTGTTCTTAATGATATCTTCTTTTGTTAGACTGTACAACGGACTTTTATCATCAATAGGATGCACCAATGTCCAACTAAGATTGAGTGCATTGATATGCGATAATTCAAGATCCAGGGAATAGAATCGGTTTACCGGCTTGCCATTTTCTTCCACGGTAGCCGCCAGCGTTACCTTAACATCTGCTTCCGTTAAATGAGTATTTTTATAGGGTACCATCCGAAACATTAACGCAATACCTTCCTTGAAAGGAGCAACAAGGGCGTGTTCGCTGAATTTTATAAATGCCTTGGGTCGCGAAAAACGCGCATATAATAAACCGGTAGCCAATGCAAAAAATAGTAAGCCACAGAAGGCCTCAAAGGCAGCCACAAAACTGGTTAGGTAGCCGGTTGGACTAATACGACCATAACCAACGGTAGTAAACGTTTGTGCGCTAAAAAAATAGGCTTCAATAAACTTTTCTGCAGTGGTGGTGGCCTGCATCCCGCCCAGGTGGTTTACCCCAATAACAAAATAGGCAATCGCAAAAAACAAGTTTACTACCAGGAATGAAAGAAAAATAAGACATAGAAATTTAAGCCTCGACATTTCAATAAGCGTGTGATACCAGCTATATCTGTCGAAAATGGTTAAGCCCGTTTTTTCAACATTTGCTCGCCCATCCCGGTTAACCAATCTTCCGCCATACATTGAGCTATTGGTACCGAAGCCGGTGTTTTCATCAGCTTTTGCTTTGTTATTTATCCGATTCAATAACGCCATATTACAATACTAAATGTTATATTGTTGATTTATTCAAAAGATTTCAAAAATACAAAACATCTTTCATCGGCAAATAATCAATATAATTCAAGTTTAATGGGGCTGGCAAAAAAAATAGAAGGAATTATTTTATGGCGTGGATTGTATGTTGTTTCTGTTTTTATAATAAATCTTTTGATGGCTCGTGTACTGGGTGCCGGGCCAAGCGGCAATTTTTATATTCTCCTAAATAATTTATCTTTTATTATTTTAATTGTTGGATTCTGTGTTGAATCAGCTATTGTTTATTTTGGAGCATCGGAACGAATCAGTGTTCAAAAGCTGGCAACCTTTTCTTTAATTTGGTCGGTTATTGCATGGGTTATTTCATGTATCCTACTTTTATTTTGTTGGCCGGCATTAATGAAAGAATACAATC
>JBJXDV010000096.1:0-2717 GCA_046153465.1 Chitinophagaceae bacterium | reverse complement strand
CATTATCGATACATTTTTCAAGCAATTTTACAGTGGCTTCGGCATCACCCATTGCTCGGTGCCTGTTTTCAATTTTAATGCCTAATGATGAACAAATGTTTCCTAAGCTATAGGAATTATAACCAGGAAATACTTTTCGGCTCAACCGAACGGTACACAATTTTTTCCTTTTAAAATCGGCACCAAAACTTTTAAACTCTGCTCTTATCATTGAATAATCGAAGTTAACAGAATGTGCTACAAACACTGCATTTTCAGTCATGTGCCATACTTTATCTGCTATTTCAGAAAAAGTGGGTGCTTCATGAACCATGGCATTGCTAATGCCTGTTAAGCCTTGTACATAAGGATTGATGGATGTTTTAGGATTGACCAGGGATTGAAACGTATCAATTACTTTTTTACCATCAAAAAGCACAATGGCAATTTCGGTAATGTTGTTACAGGTATTATTGTATCCCGTGGTTTCTATGTCGACTATTGCGTATCGCATTTATTTCTTTAAGCTAGCCATTTCTACTTTCATATCGCGTAACATGGCCATAATGCTATTCATGTTAATTTCTTCGGCCTTTTTATTAGCAGTGCGAATGCTGCAAACATATTCCCATATCTCTAACACATCGTTTGGCTTTACCTGATAAGGATCGTATGTTTTATTATCAGAAACCAACAATAACAATCCTTCCTTTTTAATATGGTTGTAAACACGCTTGTAAACCAAACCCTCATCCTTGGTTAATAATATATAAGTATTGCCATCTTTTACATCTGCAACCGACTCTATGTATTTACCTACTACATAATCGCCCGTTTCCAGCGGAGGCATGGAATCTCCTTTAATAGGGAAGGTACGGTGTTTGCCGACTATCTTAAATGGTAAATTCATGGTTTGTAATCCTTCTATAAACTCAGGATCGGCATATCCATTCAAATAACCTGCCATGCTTTTTACAGGTACTATTTCAATCAAATCATTTTCTTGTTGATCCAATAGAATAGGAAACAATATTCTGTTTTTTCCAATGTTCATCAATTTATCGGGAGATGTTTTGGTAAGGTCGCCCTTGATTAAAGCATCTACAGATATTTTAAAGTAATTGGATATTTTAATTAACAATTCTATTGGGGGTTCGTTTCTGGATTCTTCGTAACCACCTAATCGAGATCGAGTAATACTTAGTTCATCCGCTAATTGTTCTTGCGATAATTTTTTTAAACTTCGTAAATGCCTGATATTCTTTGCTATAATACTCATACTACAATTTATAGCACGAATGTACTACATATTATAGTAATTTCAAAATCTGAATTAAAGAAATTATTTTTCTCTTGGAAAGAACAATTGCACATATGGACTTAGATACCTTTTTTGTATCGGTATCGCGCTTGCAAAACGGTGCGCTAGTGGGTAAGCCTGTTTTAGTGGGAGGAAGCAGTGATAGGGGAGTGGTAGCATCTTGTAGTTACGAAGCCAGAAAATTTGGTATTCACTCGGCTATGCCGATGAAGTTAGCCAGAAGATTATGTCCTGAAGCAATGATTATAAGAGGCGATTATGAACAATACAGTAAATACTCTAACATCATTACCGACATTATCAGCGAAAGCGTTCCTGTATACGAAAAATCGTCCATTGATGAGTTTTACATGGACCTAAGTGGAATGGATAAATTTTATGGTTGCTATAAATGGGCTACTGAATTACGACATAAAATAATAAAGGAAACTGGATTGCCTATTTCGTTTGGGTTATCCAAAAACAAAACCGTTTCTAAAGTTGCCACTGGTGAAGCGAAACCTAATGGACAGATGCAGATAAGCTTAGGCACTGAAAAGCCTTTCTTATCTCCTCTGCCAGTGGGTAAAATACCTATGATTGGTGAAAAAACAGCTCACTTACTAAATAGTATGGGCGTTCAAAAAATAAAAACGTTACAGGAAATGCCTCCTGAGTTATTGGAAAGTGTGTTGGGTGTGAATGGCATTAGTATTTGGAAAAAAGCAAATGGTATTGATAATAATCCTGTTGAGCCATACTCAGAAAGAAAATCATTATCTACCGAAGAAACATATGATAAAGACACAACGGATTTATTTAAACTAAAATCGACTTTGGTTGCCATGACCGAGAAGTTGGCTTTCCAGATGCGTAGCGAAGGAAAGCTAACCTCTTGTGTTGCGGTTAAAATAAGATATTCCAATTTTGATACGCATACCACTCAAGCTAAAATACCTTATACTTCCTGCGATCATACTTTATTAGAAAAGGTAAAAGAGTTGTTTGAGAAAGTATATCAGCGAAGATTGTTGATTCGTTTGGTAGGAGTTAGATTTAGTCATTTAGTAGGTGGAGCTTATCAAATAAATATGTTCGATGATTCGGAGCAAATGATAAAATTATATCAGGCAATGGATAACATCAGAAAAAGATTTGGTGATGATAAAATACAACGAGCTATTTCTGAAGGACATTCACTTAGAACATTCAATCCGTTTAACGGAATTGCTACTTAATGTACCTCAATTGCCACAGTTATTTTAGCTTTAAATATGGAACAATTTCAGTACCGCAATTACTGACAGAGGCTCAATGCAAAGGTGTAGGTTCATTTGTTTTAACCGATATTAATAATACTTCCGCTTGTTTGGAGTTTATTCGTGAAGCACCTAAATATGCTATCAAACCCATTGTTGGAATAGATTTTAGAGAAGGA
>JBJXDV010000095.1:0-13511 GCA_046153465.1 Chitinophagaceae bacterium | reverse complement strand
AAATAGTATTGGATTTAATAGACTCCATTGCATTCGGGTTGGTATTAGCGTTAGTACCTGGGGCCACCCCAAAATAACCTGATTCAGGATTGATAGCATATAATTTCCCATTTTCATTTTTATGAATCCATGCAATGTCATCGCCTACGGTGGTTACCTTCCAGCCATCCATTCCTTTCGGCGGAATCATCATCGCAAAATTTGTTTTTCCGCAGGCACTGGGAAATGCCGCGGCTACATAGGTCTTCTCACCTTTGGGAGATTCTACTCCTAAAATCAACATATGTTCAGCAAGCCATCCTTCTTCTAATCCCATTACCGAAGCAATACGCAACGCAAAACACTTTTTCCCCATTAATGCATTGCCTCCATAACCGCTACCATAAGAAATAATTAATCGCTCCTCCGGAAAATGCGAAATATATTTAACAGTTGGGTTACATGGCCAATGACTATCCTTTTGCCCCTCCTCTAAAGCCGCACCAACAGTATGTACACATTTTACATAACCTTTCTCATAAATGTAAGGAAGGATAGTAGTGCCCATGCGTGTCATTATGCGCATATTCAGTACTGCATATTCGGAGTCAGTTATTTGAACACCGTATCTTGCCATCGAAGAACCAACCGGACCCATACAATAAGGAATTACATACATGGTTCTTCCTTTCATAGCCCCTTTGGTAAGTTCTTCTAAAATATTTTTCATTTCATTCGGATCCATCCAGTTATTCGTGGGTCCTGCATCTTCTTTACGACGACTGCAAATAAATGTTTTGTCTTCTACCCTTGCGACATCGCTTGGATCACTGAAACAGGCAAAACTATTGGGGCGTTTTTGTGGATTAAGTTTTATAAAAGTTCCCTTATCTACCATTAATTGGCAGAGTGTATTATACTCCTGTTGTGAACCATTGCACCAATGAATATGCGAAGGTTTCAGGTGATCGGCCATTGCACGGATCCAACCTTCCAGTTCTGCCTGTGCAGAAGCAAATTCCTTTGTAGGAAAAACATTGTAGTGATACATGGCAAGCAAGAATTTGAATGCAAGTTAATTGGTAGTGCAACAAGAACCAAGATATGAGGAGCAACGAACAAGAACTCCCCCATCAATAAATAAATACTCAACAAAAAAATTGACACTTGTTTCAATCCAGGAATCTTTCGTTTAATTTTTTTGGATATTACTATCTAAAAAAGCTCTGCAATCGGCCGGCTTGTCGGTATTAATAATATCCGCTCCACTTATTCTTAATAAATTCCAAACTGACTCCTGGTCCGGAGATCCCCAAAATCGAACTGGTTTCATGAACGAATGGGCCTTTTCAACCACCATTTTTAACTTAGTAATATCCCCGATATTACTTTTCGATAAATACTTAAAATAATTATCGCTGATCATGGCAATTTTATCGAGTGCCGGCTGATCATACTCTTCAAAAGGTCTTCCATCGAAATAAATATAGGAAGGAAAATCTTTCCAGGCAGCAATTGGTCCCCGATCTCCACTAACAATTACTTGTACAGCAGCCGGGTTTACAGATCGATCGAAATAAAAGCGCAAAGGTTCAAAAATCGATATCAATTCTTTTAATACTTCGGTTCCATTATCTTTTATATCAATTACTAAAGAAGTTTTATACGTACTATCCGCTGAGATGGCGCCTTTATTATTTTTAAATAATTTAATAATCGGCTCTATATATAAAGAGGATAATGTTTTATTTCTCCTTGCCTCTTTATAGGTATGAGCTACTAATAAATTGCCTTTGATTAAAAATACATCTGCTTCAATGGAGTAACAATTTTTCTGCAACGCATCGAATAATGGATTCGGTTTTGCATAATCATTGTGCGCATGAATTTTTACCTGCGCTGTTGCTGAATACAGAAAGCTCACTAATAACAGCAAAGAACATATATGTCTCATTCCAGTATTACTTTTTTCAAATAAAAAATTTCAGGATCTATCAGGGGCATTGTTTTACTGGTAATCACAAGCCCTTTTTTATCGATGTTTATTCTTTTTGTTCCTTCATCAGTTGTGATTTCCATTGGTAGGGGCATTTCAAAATTGAGGAGCTTAACAAGATATTTATCGTCGCGGGTTTGCTTTACCAGGATTTCTATTTTTTGTGCGGTATATAAATAGAAATCGAAAAGCGGTTTTAAATTTTTGCCGGAAGCTGTGCTAAACAATTTTTCTACATCTCGGGTATGTACCACTTGATCATAGGTATATTGCGGATCGGTCGCTAATCTCTTTAATGTAGGAAAGAAAATTTCATCCCCAATTACAAAACGCAACGTATGCATAAAAAAGGCGCCTTTCCCATATATCGGTCCCTGGTATGCGCTATCCGAATCTACTTCCTCTCCTCTTACTATAGGAATATTGCTGTTTTGATCTCTAGCTATTTGGCGCATTCTTGCTAAATAAGAGGCTTCGCCCTCCATTTCACGATAGTATAACGCATCCCCATAACTGCAGATCCCTTCCTGAATCCACATATGTGCCCAATCGCTATTGGTAACTTTATTGGCCCACCATTCATGGCCAAATTCATGATTCAATAACCAATCACAATCTTCTCCACCTACCTTTGTGTAGTTAAATTTATTTCCATAAGCAATATTTGTTTGATGCTCCATTCCAAGATGAGGCGTTTCGCACACACCAATTCTTTCTTTGGCCCATGGATATTCGCCAAAATATTTTTCTAATATATGTGTTGTTCTTTCCAGCATCTCTAATAAATGAGGCGCTTGCTCGCTATGTTCTTCCAATACATAAAATTCCATCGGCACTTTATTTCCATTTACAGTTAAATATTCACGAGTTACTTTTTTAAACTTACCAATATTAAAAAGAATACAATAGTTACTAATCGTATAATTCGTTTTCCAATGCCAGGTTGATTTATTTTTTTTTGTGATGCTATTCTGTAATAATCCCGGGCCTACTGCTACAAGACCTTTTGGAACAGTAATAAAAAGATCAGCTCCTTCATTTGGTTCATCACTAGGATGATCCTTACAGGGGAAAAATATTTTTGCTCCTTCTCCCTGGCAAGTGATAGCAATCCATGGATTTCCCTTTGTATCTTTATCCCATTGAAAACCGCCGGTCCACGGGGGCCGAACAGCTACCTCCGGTGTTCCACCATAGCATACTTTGATTTTTATTTTTCCTGCCACCCAAACCTGGCTTGCATTGATTTTAATAAGATCGTCCTGGTGCGTAAAGTTTTCCTGCTTACCATTTACGAAAATCTTTTTTACCACTAATCCATTCCATAAATCTAGTAGTAGAACCGAACTGGATTGTGAAAGAATAAGATCTATTTCAGTATATCCGTCAATTGTTTTTTGTACCGGATCCACGTCAAGAGAAAGTGTATAGTGACGAATGTCCATGATAGCCTGTTCTGGTTTCAGTTTTCCGCCAGATTTCAGGTTTTGCCCTAACAACAATGAACTGCTTACCACCAACAATAATAGTATTAAGTATCGCATTGCCATAATTTTAGGAAAGTTAACAAATACACCCTCAATAATCCGGATAAAAAAATACTACCTTACCAGGATGTTTGCATGGATCTGGAAACTGTACTGGAACCTGGCGGGTTGGAAAGTGGTTGGCCTGTTTCCCTACCACTATAAAAAAATGATTATTATAGTAGGTCCTCATACAAGTTGGATGGACGTTGTAGTTGGCTTTGCTGCCCGCAACCAATTAAAAATAAAACAAGCAAAATTTTTAGGGAAGAAAGAGTTATTTGAAGGATTGTTTGGTTGGTTTTTTCGATTACTGGGCGGTGTGCCAGTTGATCGAAATAGTAAACAAGGTATGGTAGATCAGGTGGCAGATCTTTTTGCAAATCATAAACGTTTTTTATTGGCGATGGCTCCGGAGGGTACACGCAAAAGGGTTGATAAAATGAAAACCGGGTTTTATCATATCGCGAAAAGATCAAAAGTTCCAATACTGCCGATTGGATTTGATTTTGAGAAAAAGCAGGTAATTGTTGGAGCCATTCTGATACCTGGTGATGATGAAGAAAAGGATTTTAAAAAATTCATTGCTTTTTTTTCGGGAATCAAAGGAAAAAATCAGGCATTAGACATGCAACATTTGAAAGAAGCTGAATAAATTTGTTAGGTCCATTCTTCTTAGGGGCATGGTACTTGTATTGAATTCAGTTCAACAATTATTTTATAAAAAATACTATATGAAATATATCCTTTTTATCAGTGGAGCATTTTTTTTGTTCCTCAGTAGTTCCTGTGTTAGCACAAAAAAATTTAAGGTGGCCGAAACAACAGCGCTTGCTAAGTATAACGAATTGCAAAGCACATATGGGCAATTACAGGGAACATTAAAGAATTGCAACGACGAAAAAATAGAACTCAATAGAAAGAATACCGGATTGGAGGCAGCAATCGAAGGGTTGAATAAACAAATTGCTTTTTTAAAAGAAAATAATACGCAGGCGCTAAAACAATTGCAGGACCTTTCGGTGATCTCTTCACAACAGGCCGATAACATTAGAAGATCATTGGATAATATTGGTGCAAAAGACAATTATATACAAACCTTGCAGCAATCGATGGCACGTAAAGATTCACTAAACATGGTACTGGTGATGAATTTAAAAGGGGCAGTAGGAAGTATGGACGATCAGGATATTAATATTAAAGTTGATAAAGGAGTTGTATATATCGATATTTCCGACAAACTATTATTCAAAAGCGGCAGGTATGAAATTACGGAGAAAGCTAATGAAGTATTAGGAAAAGTGGCACAGGTACTCAAAAACCAACCCGATGTTGAATTTATGGTAGAGGGTCATACGGATAATGTACCTTATAAAGGCGGAGGTACATTGATTGATAACTGGGACCTTAGTGTAAAAAGAGCTACTACTGTAGTAAGGTTGTTACAAAATAAGTATGGCCTTGAGCCTTCAAAAATGGTGGCAGCAGGACGAAGCGAGTACCGGCCAATCGCTACTAACGACACCAGGGAAAATAAAGCAACGAACAGGCGTACCCGCATTTTAATATTGCCACAACTAGATCAATTCTTTAAATTATTAGAACCGAAGAAGGGATCTTAAAAAATCGTTACAGGGAACAAAGACAAGAAGATATTAATTATTGTCTTTGTGCTTTTACTTTTTCCAATGTTGTTATTTCCTCTTTAATCAAGGCGGCTTCATATCCCTTTTGTAAAAGGTATTCGGTGGTTTTATTTATTCTCGAAAACTTATTCGATTCTTCTTTTTCAATACTATTCCATTTCTTTTCTACAAGTTTGCATAATGTTTTTATATAATCGGTTTCATCGATTTGTTTCAATGCTGTTTTAATACAATAGGTGCTTACTTGTTTTTGCTTTAGTTCATACGCTATTTTTATTCGTCCCCATTGCTTCATGCGAAAACGTCCACCGGCAAATTGAATCGCAAAACGCTCCTCGTTGAGATAATCCTCTTCAATAAGTTGTGCTATTAATTCTTCAACCTGTTGCTTATGGATTCCGTAGGCATATAATTTTTCTTTTACCTCATAGTGGCAACGCTCCTGGTAGGCGCAAAACTGTTTTATTTTTTGAAGTGCCTGTTCTTTTGTGAATTGTTTGCGATAAAGCATGAACGAATGTAAAAAGAAAACGCCAGCAAATTATTTTCTTAAAAGGAAATGACTATTATGTACTTTTTATTAAATTCATAGATACTTAATAAATAGCTTCAAATTAAAATAGTCGTTTTGTTCTGCAACTTAGCTGTATTGATTAACGTGTTTATATTGTTAGCGAATGTTTCCTACTGAATTCTTTGCAGTATCATGTTTTGTTTTAAGTACAGATTTAATTGAAACTTCTTTACCATTCAACATTGTGGTACCGTAGTTAATAAATAAGTCATCATTGATCGCTTGCAGGTTTACTTTGTTTTTTATATTGCTTCTTGAGGTACTTATTCCTACACGCTGGGGCAATTGAACGATATTTTCATTTTCATCAATAGCCAGTGAATAATTATTTGAGTTGCTTAAATCTGTTTCGAATAAGCCATTGCCATCCAAATCAGCTTCTATTAAAATACTGGTATATGTTGCACCGGGTTTACTTTGGAATAATGCACTCTACAGTTCGGCCAATAACACTACAAGGATCTGTAATTTGATTGAAGGGCCTACTAACAAATAGGCATTGGATGGGTTACTGTTTGTAACCTGTACTTGGTTCCGGTGAAGTTTTCGATCATGTAAGAATTGATTGAGTGCCTGGTCACTGAATTTACCGGGTACCAATCCGCCCGAAAAAGCCAGCCCTATAAAACCAACCCGGTAGCGGCCAGCAAATTTTGTAGCTAAGCGATTGCCGCGAAACATATATTTTCTATTGCTGATGATCCCAAAGGAGGTGGTTGTGAAAAACGGAACTGTATTGAAAGGCTGGTTGTCGTTATAGAGAATGGCTTTTCATTTGTCGAATTGGAATTTTGTTATCGGGTCTTCTTAGGTGGGAGTATTTGAATGCCCGACCATTTATAAAGCATTTAAAGACAGGATATATTATAATAAAATCGTTGTACGGGAGGCGTCTCCATCTGGTTTGCTATTTATTTTATTTGCGTGGTGATCATTCTAAAAAAATAAGCCGGCATTCTGTTGAGAGCTGTTTGAATGAATGCTTTTAAAGGCAATGAAAAAGGTTTTGAATTGGAATATTAGAGCACTTCACAAGTAATCCACTTTCGCCAAATAGCCCTTTGCTGTTAACTAAAAATCAGTAGTTTCGCCACTATCAGCGATCATTATCAAAACATTCAATTCTGTTTATGAAGTTCATCGTTTCCTCTTCTTTGTTATTGAAACAATTACAGCAAATAAGTGGTGTAATAAATTCCAACACGGTTCTCCCTATACTGGAAGATTTTTTGTTTGAAGTAGAAAAAGGTAAGCTTACGGTAGTAGCTACCGATTTGGAAACTGTTATGAAAATACAACTTGACGTTGAAGCCAAGGACGCTGGACGAGTCTGTATTCCTGCAAAAATTCTGTTGGATTCGTTAAAGAATCTGCCCGATCAACCACTCACCTTTACAATTGATAAAAATTTTGGAGTTGAAATTACCAGTGATAATGGAAAGTATAAAGTGATGGGGGAAAACCCGGATAATTTTCCAAAAGAACCGGCTTCGGATGATACTACCTCTTTTACTATTACATCTATTGCGTTGGTTACCGCCATTAACAAAACTCTTTTTGCTGTTAGCAACGATGATTTACGTCCGGCAATGACTGGTGTATTTTTTGAGATGGATAAAAAATACTTACAGTTTGTAGCTACCGATGCACATCGGCTCGTTCGATACAAACGTAAAGATGTTAGTTGTCCAAAATCCGGTTCAATGATTGTTCCTAAAAAACCACTTACTTTATTAAAATCTTCCATGCCCTCCAATGAAGATGAGCTAACGGTTAGTTATAACAGCAATCACCTTTTTGTAAAACATGGAACTACACAACTAAGTTGTCGGCTGATTGATGCCCGTTTTCCCGATTATAAAGTGGTAATACCCACTGATAACCCTTATAAGTTAACTGTTAATAAAAACGATTTCCAAAATGCACTAAGAAGAGTAAGTATTTTCAGTAATAAAAGTACAAACCAGGTTGTTTTAAATATTAGTGGTAGTGAACTACAGTTGGCTGCTCAGGATGTTGATTTTAGTTTTGAGGGGAACGAACGGATGAAATGCCAGTACAATGGAGAAGATTTACAGATTGCCTTCAATGCAAAATTTTTAATTGAAATGCTGAATGGTGCCGACAGTGATGAAATCAATACTGAACTTTCCACTGCAACCAAAGCAGGAATAATAAAACCAACCGAACAGGATGATAACGAAGAACTGTTGATGTTGGTAATGCCCCTGATGCTAAATAGCTGAGGATATCAAGAAATAAAAAATTAGTACCGGTGTCTTCTGAAATCTAACTGGAATCAGATCGTTGAGCCACCTTCTTTTATTCTATTCTTAATTTTTCGTTTCGTTTAATAATAATGAAATTTATTCAACTTCGATCTTACGATAGTTATATATCCGCCAACCTTCATTTACAACAATTAGAAGAAGAAGGGATACGTGCCTATTTACAGGATGAACATTCAGTTATTATTAACCCGGCACTTTCTGGAGCTATTGGTGGAATAAAGTTGATGGTGTACGAGGAACAATTACCAAGAGCTATTGATATTATGAATACAATAGACGAAACATTCCGAAAATCAGTTCCCTGCCCCCAATGCGGTTTGTTTACTATTCATTCTGTAACCAATATAAAAAAGGCGGTAAACTGGTTTAGCGCAATCCTCTCCTCTCTTTTAGGTAATTATGCAGTACCTGTTAATACGATTTACCGATGTTTTAGCTGTGGATATGAAATGGAGCAACTTCCCGAACAGTAGATTTTTTACTACTTATTTCAGCGTACCTTTCCAATGATCTAATGGCATGAATTATGGAAAAGCTATTGCAGTTTTTTGAGCACATACAAACATGGCAACTCCTTATATGGGTAGCAACATGGATAACAATTTTTGGATTACTTGAAAACAGTATTCCTGTTTTTTCATTTAAGTATAGAAGGTTTAAACATGCAGGAGTAAACCTTTCTTTTTTTCTATCCACCGCCCTTATAAATTTATTAATCGGATTTCTAACAGCCGGTATTTATGTGTTTATGCGTAATCATGAAATCGGACTTATTTACTGGCTTCATTGGCCATTATGGGCCGAATTACTAATCAGCCTGTTATTGCTCGAT
The DNA here is from genome assembly GCA_046153465.1 of Chitinophagaceae bacterium. Lineage (GTDB taxonomy): Bacteria > Bacteroidota > Bacteroidia > Chitinophagales > Chitinophagaceae > Endoryza. The sequence goes on along the minus strand of JBJXDV010000095.1, from coordinate 4,667 downwards.
TTTTTTGGCATGTATTGTTCACACTATATGCTGCATAAATTTAAATGGCTCTGGAAATTTCATATGGTGCATCACAGCGATACACATGTAGATGTAACTACAGGCACACGCCACCACCCCGGTGATTGGATCATCAGGGAATTGTTTGCATTACTGGCTATTTTTATTACAGGTGCCCCTATAGCCTTTTATTTTTTCTTTCGGTTTTGCAATGTAGTATTTACTTATTTCACTCATGCCAATATTCAACTGCCTGTATGGCTGGAAAAGCCCCTGAGCTGGATATTTATTACTCCAAACGTTCATAAATTTCATCATCATTTTGAACGGCCCTGGACGGATACCAACTTCGGTAATATCTTTTCTATTTGGGACAGATTATTTGGCACATTTGTGTACGATGATGTACATAAAATTCGTTACGGACTCGACGTATTAGATAACAAACCGGATGAGGATATCGCCTTTCAGTTCAAATTACCTTTTAATAAGAACATTAAAACTGATTATTAGATCAAAAGAGTTGATCCTCCCCCTTCCGAAAAGAATTGCCGCATGAAAAAATTCCTTCTTTTATTGATTAGTTGTTTTTGTATTAGCATTGGCTATGCTCAGCAAATGATTAAAATGGCCGATTCGGTGCGTAAATACCGGAATATTCCCGGGTTGGTATATGCTGTTTTCACAACCGATGCACTGATTGACACCGGAAGCACCGGGGTTAAAAAGATGCGGGTAAAAGATCCGATTCGATGGAAAAATCGTTTTCAAATTGGCGAAAGTACAATTGCTTTTACGGCATATGTTGCAGCAAGTATGGTGAAGGAAGGAAAAATTTCCTGGAACACTTCAATAATAAAAGTATTTCCTGAGCTGGATGGAAAGATAATGAAGGTTTATCATCGGATAACATTACAGCAATTATTATCTCAAAGAGCAGGTCTTCCTCCCTACGAAGAATATAAAGAATGGCGCGATATTCATTCCTTACATGGAACACCTGTTCAACAACGCGCTTTTTTTGTAAGTATGATGTTGAAACGAAAGCCTTCGCAAATTGTTGATAGCAGCCAATTTGTTTATTCTGTAGCCGGAACGGCAATTGCTGCCGCTATGCTTGAACGTGTAAGTAAAAAAAGTTGGGAACAATTAATAGATCAATACATCAATAAAACACTAAATATAAAAGTAGATTTTGATTTTCCCGCACTAAAAGATTCGACACAACCCTGGGGACATTGGGATAATTATTTTACTCTTACCACCCATATTGATGATTATTGGGCTCGTTTTTTTACACCTATTGCTCCCGCTGGAAATATTAATATTACCATTGACGATTATATCGTTTTTGTCAGAGATCATATGCTTGCCCTTCAAGATAAAAAAACTGTTATTGGTAAAGCCGCTGCCGAACATTTGATTTTCGGAAAACCAAATTATGCAACGGGGTGGTACAATGGAAGATGGAATGGAATGAATATAGCTTATTGCCCGGGCAGGGGAGGTTTGTTTAGCAGTTATATTGAAATTATTAAAGAGAAAAATATTGGCATCATTGTTTTATGTAACAGTGGCGCTGTAGATGGCCGTGCAGGCGCTTCTAACCTGGTAAAATTATTGCGTAATTATTATGCGAGATAATGCGAGGTCGACTCAAAAGTATTTTAAATATTTTTTTCTCGCAACGACGCAAAGTCGCAACGCTTGATCTTCAATACTTTCTTCTTTGCGTCATAGTGCCTTTGCCAGATTTTATTTGTCTTTTGCGACAGCCTCTTACCTTTGTTTCCTAAAATTATATATGGCTAAAATTATTGCAATGATTCCGGCGCGTTATGCTGCTACCCGTTTTCCTGGTAAGCTCATGCAATTGCTGGAAAACAAAACAGTAATAAAACATACCTATGATAATACATTAGCTACCGGACTATTTGATGAAGTAATAGTGGTAACCGATAGTGAAATTATTTTTAACGAAATTACGAATGGCGGCGGCAAAGCAGTAATGAGTAAAAAGGAACATGAAAGTGGCAGCGACCGAATAGCTGAAGCGATTGAAGGATTAGATGTTGATATTGTTTTGAACGTACAGGGAGATACTCCTTTTATTAAAAAGGAACCACTGGAAAAATTATTGAACTGTTTCAACGATGTTTCTGTGCAAGCTGCTTCCATGATGCAGGTTCTTTCAAAGGAAAATGAAATTAATGATCCAAATTTTGTGAAAGTGGCGATTGATAAAAATAATAACGCGCTGTTCTTTAGCCGCTCAGTTATTCCTTATAAAAGAAACGCTCAAACTATTATAACTTATTACGAACATATAGGTGTATACGCATTTCGGAAGAAGGCTTTATTAAACTTTACACAGTGGCCGGTTTCACCACTTGAAGATGCAGAAAAAATAGAATGTCTCCGTTACCTGGAAAATGGAGTATCCCTGCGCATGATCATTGTAGATTATATGGGAATAGAAATAGATACGCCGGAAGATCTTGAAAAAGCCAAACGGTTGTTTTGATCCTACTATTTTAGTTTCTACATTAATTCCTTTATTTTTTAACCTGATTGATAGAGTGCTATCAAAACTATTTTTCTGTTCAAAAAGCAACGCCAACAAACAACATCAATCTGCCAATTTTATAATAAATGGCAGTCCTTTTTTCAGGACCAAAACGCCTTATCCTGTTTTTTCGGCGCAATTACTCTTCCTAAAAAAAGATATTCTTTGCTTTAGTTTTTCATATCTTTCTTACACCAATAACGATTGCTTATGAATAAGAACAAGCTTTTTCAGTATTCTATTGTGGCTGCTCTTGCCGGCTTTATTTTTGGATTCGATACGGTTGTTATCTCGGGAGCAAACCTTCCGATTAAAGAACTTTGGCATACCTCCCCTTTATTCCATGGATTTTTTATTATGTCCATGGCTTTATGGGGCACCGTTGTTGGCGCTTTATTTGGGGGAATTCCCACCGAAAAATATGGAAGAAAGAAAGTATTGCTATGGATCGGAATATTTTTTGCCCTATCGGCTATCGGTACTGCCTTTGCACAAGATCCTTATACCTTTTCCTTTTTTCGGTTCCTCGGTGGGTTAGGAATTGGAGTGTCTTCAGTAGTAGCACCAACTTATATTTCGGAAATTTCAACACCAGCTACCCGGGGAAAATTAGGGGCACTTTACCAGTTCAATATTGTTTTCGGAATATTTATAGCCTTTCTCTCCAATTATTTTTTACAAGGATTTGATGGGGCAAATGATTGGCGATGGATGCTTGGTGTATTAGCGATCCCTTCGGTTGTTTATACTTTAATGGTGATGGGAGTTCCGGAAAGTCCACGTTGGTTGATCAATCAAAAAAACGACCAACTTACTGCAAAGAAAGTATTAACGCAGATAGGCGTCACCGATATAGATGATGAAATTTCTTCCATACTTGCCAGTAAAAAGAAAGACGAGGCGGCCGACAAGACCATTCACTTTTTTAGTGTTAAATACCATAAAATAATTTGGCTGGCTTTTATGATTGCATTTTTCAATCAATTGTCGGGCATAAATTTTATTCTGTATTATGCTCCTGAAATTTTAGAAAAAGCAGGTCTTGCTGCTAAAGACTCCTTGTTTAATTCAATCGCCATTGGCGGCATTAATCTCATTTTCACTTTTGTTGGACTTTATCTTATTGATCGCTTAGGAAGAAAAATACTATTGATCATTGGTTCCATCGGTTATGTCTTTAGTTTGGCAATGGTTGCCTGGTCCTTTTATTCGCACCAGCCCCCTGCATTTTTAATGACATTTCTTTTGATATTTATTGCATCGCATGCTATTGGGCAGGGAGCTGTAATATGGGTTTTTCTTTCTGAGATATTTCCAAATAAAACAAGGGCAGCAGGTCAGTCGTTTGGAGCAAGTATTCATTGGGTATTTGCAGCGTTAATTACTTTAATAACGCCCGTTTTTTTAGATGACAAAAACGGGATACTTAAAGATGAGCCCTGGAAAATATTTGCTTTCTTTTCGGCAATGATGGTATTGCAATTGATTTGGGTTTTGCTAAAAGTTCCTGAAACGAAGGGGGTTTCGCTGGAAAACCTGGAGAAAAAACTGGTCAGTTAATTTTTTCGGTAATAAATGTGCGGCTAATAAAAGTAATTATTTTTTTGTACAGTTTGATTTTTTCAGTAACTGTGGAAGCGCAAGCACTGCTTTATAAAGAACCATACTGCCCGCAAGTTCATTTTTCTCCTCCCCTTTATTGGATCAACGATCGCAACGGGCTCGTATATCATAACGGGGTGTATCATATGTTTTACCAACATAGCCCCATGGGAATTCAATGGGGTTATATGAGCTGGGGGCATGCCATCAGTAAAGACCTGGTTCACTGGCAAAACCTGCCTCTTGCTATTGAAGAAGGAAAAGAAACAATGATTTTTTCCGGCACCTGCGTAGTAGATAACAATAACACTAATGGATTCAGGAAACAAGGAAAAGCTGCAATGGTTGCAATATATACAGGGCATATAGAGAGAGAAAGTCAATCGCAGCATATTGCATACAGTATTGATGAAGGTCTTACGTGGACAAAATACCAGAATAATCCGGTACTTGACCTAGGCAGCAAAGGAAAAGCAATAGCAACTCAAATCAACTTTTG
>JBJXDV010000094.1:0-4726 GCA_046153465.1 Chitinophagaceae bacterium | reverse complement strand
TTACCCTTCTATTTTAATTGTACTTTAAAAAGCTGTCATATAAATACCCCCTGCAAAGCATTCTAAGAAATCCAATACCATGAATTATCACAAGCTGTTAGAAAAACAAATTCAAAAGCTATTTCCAAATAACCAGGAATTGCCAGAAAATTATTTACCATTATTCGAACTTATTAGTGACTCCTATTCAACTTTTGAAAAACATAAAATCAATTCCGAAAATGTATATTCCCTGAGTGAAATAGAAAATCAAAAAACCTTTCAAAACCTGGAAATACATTATGAGATTCATAAGAAAACCATTTTGCGTTTAAAGGATGCAATCGCCGCACTGGATACTACCTCCTTATTGCCTTTGAACCATCAGGCAGACGATTTAATGGAGGCAATCCTTCTCCTCGAAAAACAAATACAAAAATCAAAAGAATTAGAAAGTGAATTAATAAGAGCAAAAGAATTAGCAGAGAAAGCATCTAATGCAAAGAGTGACTTTTTATCGGTGATGAGCCATGAAATACGTACGCCGTTAAATGCTATAATTGGTATCGCCCACCTGATGATGAATGATGAACTTCCTTTATCACAGATGGAAAATATGCGAACCTTAAATATATCCGCAGAAAATTTGCTAAACCTGATCAATGATATTCTTGATTTTAATAAAATTGAAGAAGGGAAGATATTATTATCAGAAAAAAATACTGATCTTGTTCAATTGGTTAATCATATAAAGCTTGCCAACCGAATCAGAGCAGAAGAAAGAGGTAATATTCTAAGAGTGGTGATGGACAATCGCCTTCCACGTTTTGTAATAGCCGACGATATAAGGCTAGGACAGATATTAAACAATTTAGTATCGAATGCCATAAAGTTTACCCGCAACGGCGCTGTTTCTATCGACGTTTCACTCGTAAAATTAATAGAAGATGAAGTACAGGTTCTTTTTGCAGTTACGGATACGGGTATCGGCATCGAAAAAAATAAGCAGCAATTAATTTTTGATCATTTTTCGCAGGCAGATTCAGAAATTACCCGTGAATATGGAGGTTCCGGGCTTGGTTTAACAATTATAAAAAGGTTGCTGAAATTAATGAACAGTGATGTACAGGTTGAAAGTGAATTTGGATTGGGGTCACGTTTCTTTTTTACGTTAACACTAAAAAAAGGACAAGAAATGGCCATTATTGAAAACCTCAAAAATGGCTATGCGAAAAATAACCTGGATGGAATAAGAGTGTTACTGGTAGAGGACGTAGAGTTCAATGTAATGGTAGCACAAAAAATGCTATTGAACTGGAACGCAAAAGTAGATGTAGCCGAAAACGGATTAAATGCAATTGGAAAAGCAAAGGAAGGTAATTACGACATTATACTAATGGACCTTCAAATGCCGGTATTAGACGGGTACAGCGCAACCAGGCATATCCGTGAGTTCAATCTTCTGATACCTATAATAGCACTTACAGCATCCGCCTCTACAGATGTACACCAAAAAACAAAAGAAGCCGGAATGAATGGTTATGTATCTAAACCTTTTAAGCCTGCAGATTTATACGACGCTATCTACCGCTTTACCCAATTGCCCAAAGCATCATAATTCTATTGTTAGCCCATCATAAGCAAGATGAATACCCGAAGGAAGCTCTTTACTGACGGCGTCATGTGTACCCAATTGGTGACTAATATGTGTAAAATAAGATTGCCTGTTGTTTAGTTCTTTTGCCAGCTCTACGGCTTCTGTTAGTGTGAAATGAGAAACATGTTTTTCTTTGCGCAGCGCGTTTAAAACCAATACTCCTTTATTTTTAATTTTTTCCTTTTCTTTTTCTTCAATCTTATTCGCATCGGTGATATAAGTAAAATCTCTAAACTGGAAGCCTAATACAGGCATTTTCAGATGCCATACTTCTATCGGCGTAATTGTTATATCGCCAACAACGAAAGGTTCTAAAGCAATTGTATTCATATTGATTTCCGGCACCCCGGGATATCTTTTATCAGTAAACGCATACGGAAATTCACGAAGTAAGACGGCCTGGGTCATTTCGTTTGCGTAAATCTGCATAGCCTGTCCCGAAAAAAAATTATATGCTCGTACATCATCTAACCCTGCCACATGATCCTTATGCGGATGAGTAAAAATAATAGCATCCAATTGTTTTACATTTGCCCGTAGCATCTGGTACCGAAAATCGGGTCCCGCATCAATAGCAAGGGTTGTAGAAGGGGATTGAACGAGTATACTTGAACGAAGTCTTTTATCTTTTTTATCAGTAGAAGTACACACCTGGCATTCACACCCAATCATTGGAACCCCGCTACTGGTACCGGTGCCAAGAAATGTTATTTTAAGTTTTGGATAACTCACAGCATTTGTGTAAACTAAGGCGTGATAAAATTAAGTTGGAAGCCATAGAACTTAATTTTATTTTGTACTTTTTTATTTCTGCGTTTTAAATTTACTTTTCTTCTTCTGCGTACCTGGCCAACACCTCTTCAAAATTTTTGCGTGTATCCGGAGTTAGTATTTCGGGGAGAATAGTCAATTGTGGTATTAAATCAAAAAGTGTTTGGATGCGTCCTTCCAATTGAAGGAATTTATTTAGTACCACAACTTTTTTAGTTTCGAGAATGCAATAACCACTTTGAAAAGAACCCCGCTCATAACGAATAATATACCCGGTTTCAGTCAGTATTTTTTCTAACTTTTCTAAAGTATTTTGCGTGAATTTCATACCGGAATAATATTTTAAAATTTTAAAGACAAATTTACGTTAAAGATGGCGTGCCTGTTTTTATAGTTAACCGATTGTTATCCACATAAACTCGAATAACTGGTCATTAATACAGCTTCATGGTAAGAGTATTCACTTCCCTCCTATTTGTGATTATTTTGTTGGGCAATGGCCATTTATTTGCACAATCTTCTGTACCTGCTATTGGAGCGGTTAGCAGCGCCGATTTACTTTTAAAAGAATGTCCATTTGAAAAAAATGCTCCAGCAATGGTTTTACTGGATGCGGTTGAAATTTCTTTTTGGGAGGAATCAAGGTCGATAAAAGTAATTACAGAAAGAAAAGTGCGGATAAAAATTTTTTCTGAAAAGGGATTAAAGTATGCGAATATTAAGATTCCACATCTGAACCGGAAAAATGGAACTAAAATTAAAGATATATCGGCCAGCAGTTATAACCTCGATTCTGCAGGTAAAATAATTACTGAAAAAATAAATAAGGACCAGATTTTTCGGGGTAAAATAAATGAAGACTTCCGCGACCTGAGCTTTACATTTCCTGGTATTAAAAATGGTTCTATTATTGAATACAGTTTTACAAAAGTTGAAACAAATTATTTTTTGATTAGCCCCTGGATAATCCAGGATAAGATTCCCGTTCAATTGGCTACCTTCAAAATAACTGCTCCGGCCGGAATAGAAATTGATTACAGGGTAAGATCAAAAACTCCTATCGAGCAAAAAGATACAATAATTGAATTGCGTTTTGGCACTAATTATGAACGACAACTTAGTTTTTTTTCAAAAAATATTTCTTCCTTTAAAGAGGAGCCCTATATGAGTTCGCTGGACGATAATATACAGAGAATTGAATTTTCGATGGGTACTGGCAGATTTTTCACTATCAAAATTGGCACTAATCTGCAATGGGCATTTTTGAATGAGTATATGAATACTTCGTCGTTTTACGGGCCGCAACTTACTGCTCCAATTAAGGGAACTGCTTTTGTTATTGATTCAGTAAAAAAAATCGAATCAAAAGATCAAAAGATAAAATACCTCTATCAATTCCTCCGGGAGTATTTAAAATGGGATGGAACACGCTCCGTTTATGCGGATGATCTTCAGGATTGCTGGAATACTAAAACAGGAAATAGCACCGAGCTTAATATGATCTTATTAAACCTTCTCAAAAAATCAGGCATTGCCTGCAAGGGAATTTTAATAAGACCTCGTGAAGATGGAATGCTGGATAAAAATTTTGTAAGTCTTGGACAATTCAATACAATTGACGTATGGATACCTGATAGTAATAATGTATATATTTTAGACCTAACCCAAAAATATACTTCTCACAGAATTCCTCCTTATAATCTCGTTTTTCGTAATGCATTTGCCTTAGATAGCCTTGGTGGAAACTGGATATATATTTCCGACAATCGCCCGCTTTCAAAAAAATTGATTTCGGTAAAAGCTCAATTCGACAGTACTGAAAAAATAAGCGGACAGGCTGCTTTTTTTTACTACGACTTTGCTAAGATGGATAAACTAAAATCCAAAGAAAAAGAAAAACTCAAAGGCGAAAAGAAAGAGGAGGAAGAAAAAAGTGTCGATAAGCTTATAAGCTTAAACACCTTTGACAAAAAAGAGGAAAATGCCGAAGATATTATGAATCCGTTCATCGAAAAATTTAGCTTTATCTATACGCCAACTTCTACCAATCAATACTACTATTTCAAACCTTTGCTTCTTTACTCTTTAGAAGATAATCCCTTTCTGGCAGACGTTCGACAAACAGATATTGATATGGGTTGCAATCAGCAGTTATTTTTTCAAATGAGTATTTCGATTCCTTCGGGGATGACTTATGATTATTTTCCTGAAAATATTTCACTTAGAAATTCAGACTCCTCGATTATATTTAAACGGCAAAGCATCATCGAAGGAAAGCAAGCCTTCGTTAAAATAAGTATCGACTACAATAAACCTTAT
>JBJXDV010000093.1:0-5579 GCA_046153465.1 Chitinophagaceae bacterium | reverse complement strand
GTTCATTGCAAAAAGTATATTCTGCTGAATCATTACTACTTACAATTACCAATCGCTGTTGGCAATATTCGTTTACAAGTTGCAGGTATAAAGCTATTCCTTCCGCATCTAAATTTGTACAGGGTTCATCCAGTAATACAAGAGCCACTTCACTAAAAATGGCCTGAGCCAGTTTTACCCGTTGCTTCATCCCACTGCTATAGTAACGTATTTGTTTGTCGCTGGCTTTTTCGAGTCCAATAGTAGTAATGATAGAATCAATAGTAACTGAAGGTAAAAAAGGTTTAAACTGCTGGTGAAACCGGAGAAATTCTTTAACAGTCATTTCCTCGATTAACTCGAGGTAAGGAGCAGCGATGGAAAGATGTTGATAGATATTATCCGGTTGTATCTGACTGTTTGTATCCTGCCTTTCTGTTAGGGAAGTTTGCAGTTTGTGATTTGTAGCTGGTGAATTTTCTGAAACCTTATCAAAGCTTATGGCTAATGACTCCTGGCTCCCAACTTCCTTCTCAAGAGTCAACTTATCGCTCCTGGCTCCTGGCTCCTGGCTCCCAGCTTCTCTCTCCTGATTTATCTTATTTGTTCCAACTCCCAACTCATAACGAACCTCTCCTTCACTCAACATTAATGCCCCGCCAATTGCCTGCAACAAAGTAGACTTTCCCGAACCATTAGGGCCAATAATAGCATAAGAATTGCCTGAACTAAATTCGTAAGAAAAATTACGGAAGATCCATTCGCGGTTGTAGCGTTTGCCGGCGTTAATCAGCGATATCTTCATCCACACTATTTTTGGAATAGCGTTTAATAATACCTCGGCCGCTTTCGCGGATGAAGGTTACAATTTCATCCCTTTCATCGGTGGCAGAAAATTCTTCTTCGAGGAATTCAAGGGCTTGAGAAGTATTCATTCCCTTGTTATAAATAACGCGATAGATTTCGAGTATATGATTTATTTTATCAATAGTAAAACCCCGGCGTTTTAATCCAACAGAGTTTACACCTGCATAACTGAGTGGTTGGCGACCTGCTTTAATATAGGGAGGAACATCTTTACTGACCAAAGAGCCACCCGTTACAAAAGCATGCTGACCTATTTTCACGAATTGATGAATGGCGCACATACCACCAAGAACAGCCCAATCGCCCATTTCAACATGACCTGCGATTTGAGTATTGTTGCTCATGATGCAGTTGTTACCGATAATAACGTCATGGGCTAAGTGACTATAGGCCATAATGAGACAATTCCTACCCACTTTTGTTTTCAACCGGTCTTTAGTACCCCGGTTAATCGTTACAAATTCACGAATGGTTGTATTATCGCCAATTTCCACCATTGAATCCTCTCCCTCAAATTTCAGGTCTTGTGGAATAGCTGCGATAACAGCGCCCGGGAAAATGCTGCAGTTTTTACCGATACGGGCACCTTCCATAATGGTTACGTTACTCCCAATCCAGGTACCTTCTCCAATTTCTACATTCTGATGAATTACTGTAAAAGGGTCAATTTTAACATTGGTAGCCAACTTTGCATTGGGATGGATATAGGTATGGGGATGAACCATAGTATTAAGATTCTTAAGAATTGGCTTATTTTCAATAACAGGTTCTGTGCCAGTTACTGATTTCAACTTAGATGGATTTGATTGATGTTCTGGTTTCAAGGTATTGTTTAATAACAAAAACGTTTGTTTCTACAACCTGCGTGTAAAAATAGTCTTAATTCTGTAAAATTAACTTTTTGCAAAAAATCATCCCCTTTTTACCAATTGTGCTACCAGATCGGCTTCGGTTGCTATCTTATTGCCCACGAATACTGTTCCTCTCATTTCACAAATTCCCCTCCGAATAGGTGAGATCAACTCCATACGCAATAACAACGTATCTCCTGGAACGACCTTCATTTTGAATTTGCAATTATCGATTTTTAGAAAATAAGTATCATAATCTCCCGGAGGCATTGCATTCATAGCCAATATCCCTCCTGTTTGTGCTAATGCTTCTACTTGTAATACGCCGGGCATGACGGGGTTTCCCGGAAAATGCCCCGTGAAATATTGTTCATTAAAAGTTACGTTTTTAATCCCAACAATATATTTATCGGATAGTTCAATAATTTTATCGACCAGGAGAAAAGGATACCGATGGGGTAGTTTTTTTTCTATTTGTTGGGTATTGTATAATGGAGGCTGTGTTGGATCGTATACAGGAATATCTTTAGTATGCTTATTTTTTTTAATGTACTGCTTTATTTTTCGGGCAAAATCTACATTACTGCTATGGCCCGGTCGGTTAGCAATTATATGTGCTTTTATGGGATAACCGATAAGCGCCAAATCTCCCACTACATCAAGTAATTTATGACGTGCAGGTTCATTTGGAAAACGTAATTCAAGGTTATTGAGATATCCTTCACTTTTAACTTCCATTTTATCTCTTCCAAAAGCCTTGGCCAATCGTTCCATTTCTTTAGCGGTAACTGGTTTATCTACTACTACAATAGCATTGTTGATATCACCACCTTTAATTAAATTATTATCGAGTAACATTTCCAGTTCATGTAAGAAACAAAAAGTGCGGCAGGGAGATATCTCCGTTTGAAAATCGCGCATTGCTTTTAAACTGGCATGTTGTGTGCCTAATACCGGACTATTGAAATCAATGAGGGTAGTAACTTTATAATCTGTAGATGGCAGGGCTGTCATTTCCACCCTTTTCTTTTCATCGTAATGTGTAATGTTGGTATCGATGCTATACCATGCTTTGGAAGCATCTTGTTCTACTACTTTTGCTTCTTCAATAATTTCAACAAAAGGCTGACTGCTTCCATCGATAATTGGCATCTCGGGGCCATTCACTTCTATCAGGCAATTATCAACCCCCATTCCTACAAGAGCGGCCAGTACATGTTCCACTGTATAAACTTTCGCACCATTTTCTTCGAGTGTTGTGCCCCTGCTGGTTTCTGTTACCAGATCGCAATCTGCTTTTATTACAGGCATACCAGGGAGGTCTATCCGCTGAAATTGGTAACCAAAACCCGGGTTAGCCGGCCTTAGTGTCATATCTACGTTTATGCCAGTGTGCAAACCGGTACCTGAAATACTTACTGCCGCACCTAAGGTATGTTGCTTATCGGGATTGAAATTGATATCCATCAGTATAGATTAGTAGGCGGTAAAGATACGATTAGGGCAGGTAAATGAAGAGGGAGAAATATTGATAATCGATTTAAAACAAAGCGTCAGCCTGATGATTATCACTATTGGTAAAAAGAATTATTAAATTTTTCTTTTAATAAGACTATTTTATAGATTAACCTTTTCTGCTTGTAATAATTGAACTAATTTTTCTAATTCATTTATTCTTTTCTCCAACTCAGGTAAATTCCGAATCATTGCCTGGCTGCGAAGTGCCGCATTAAAATCGTACGCGGGAGATCCTGTTACCGCAGTGTTGGGTATTTTAATAGATTTACTTACCCCACTTTGCCCATTTATTTTACTTCCGTCAGCAATTTTTATATGTCCAACTATTCCAGCCTGGCCGCCAATCATTACATTATTTCCAATTTTAGTACTACCGCTTACGCCCACCTGTGCGGCAATTACTGTGTGATTTCCAACTTCAACATTATGTGCTACCTGAACAAGATTATCGAGTTTAGCACCCGATTTAATAATTGTAGATCCCATGGTTGCCCGATCAATAACTGCATTAGCTCCAATTTCAACACCATCTTCAATGAGTACATTCCCAATTTGAGGAACCTTTTGATAAGTGCCATCTGCCTGGGGTGCAAATCCAAAACCATCACTGCCTACTATTGTTCCTGCATGTATAATTACATTACTTCCTATTTTACAATCGTGATAAATTTTTACGCCCGCATGTAAAATGGTATTTTCTCCTATACTCACATTATCGCCTAAAAATACCTGCGGAAAAATTTTTGTATGATTGCCAATAGTCACATTTTCTCCGGTATACACAAAAGCTCCGAGAAAAACCTGCTCACCTACAATGGTTGTTTTAGAAAGATAAACGGGTTCCTGTATTCCTATCATCTTCTCGGTCGCTAGTTTCTGATAGGCTGTAAGCATAGTTGCGAAAGCACTATATGCGTCGGGCACACGAATTAAGGTTGCTGCAATAGGCTGCTTTAACTGCTGGGATTCGTTTATTATGATAATAGAAGCCCCTGTTGTGTAAATATAATCAAGGTATTTTGGGTTCGCTAAAAAGGCCAGTTGCCCTGAAACAGCTTCTTCAATCTTCCCAAATGAAGAAACAGAAACTGAAGGATCCCCTTCCGTTTTACCTTTGATTAATACGGCTATTTGTGCGGCAGAGAATTTCATAATTTTTAGCGCGAGCTATGAAGTGTTAACTACGAGCCTTTATCTGCATCTTTGCGAAGACACAGTTCATAGCTCAAAACTCGTTGTTATTATAGTAACAAATGTAATGTTTTTTGACCGGCATAGCCAGCGACTGCTGAATAAGTGCATTGTCTACCCGCGAAATATCTTTTACCGATCCATCTTTAAAAAGGATATTGATTTTTTCTTCCAGGGGATCATAGGTTGTATTAATTGCCTCTCCTTTAAAAATGAAATACCGGCTCTCCTCCTGAGTAATATCTAACCATTTGCAAATTTTGTTCCGTTGTTCCGTTATCCATTCATCGTCAAAATTTTCTGCCTGTAATTTAACTTTTAATAATTTTCTTTCTACCAATCCGCGGCAAAGGGTACTTAAAATTTTGTCGGGATGGTATATCCAGTTTTTAATAGCAGATAATACATCGTAGTCATCCAACTGGCAAAATTTATCAAGATGAATATCAATAGAAAGTGTGTCTGTGTGTTGTAAAAAAAAATCCAGCAATATGGATGAGGAGCTAATAGGTGTTCCTTTTGTTATCAGTTCCTGCGCCCTTTCAACGATGCGTACCAGCATTTTTTCAGCACTCACTACCGTTTTGTGCAAGTATACCTGCCAATACATTAGCCGGCGGCTTACTAAAAATTTTTCTGTTGAATAAATCCCCTTTTCTTCAACCATCAATTCGCCCCCATGAACCGTTAGCATCTTAATAATTCTGTCGTAACCGATCACCCCTTCAGAAACTCCTGTAAAAAAACTATCCCTGCTTAAATAATCCATTCTATCTACATCTAATTGACCCGAAACCAACTGGTGCAAAAAAGGTTTGTGGTAGTTGTCGGTAAAAATAGCAATGGCCATTTGCAGTTTATTCTCCATTTGCTCATTCAGCACTTTCATAATTAATAAAGAAATGGATTCGTGATGTACATTTTTTATTAAAATATTTTCTAGCGCATGCGAAAAAGGTCCGTGGCCCACATCGTGCAAAAGGATTGCAATTTTAGCAGATACTTCTTCTTCCGGCGTAATTTCGATTCCTTTGCGTTGAATTTCGGTGAGCGCTTCACACATCAGATGGTAGGCCCCTAAAGAATGATGGAGGCGGGAATGAACTGCGCCAGGGTAAACCAAATGCGCAAAGGCCATTTGATGAATGCGCCGCAGACGCTGGTAATAGGGAT
>JBJXDV010000092.1:0-8242 GCA_046153465.1 Chitinophagaceae bacterium | reverse complement strand
ACGTTTTTCACAAGAGGCGTTGCATGGGTATCGCTATCATCCAAATTTTTAGGCTCCCCAATTATGATCAACTCCACTTCTTCTTTATTGAAATATTCCTTCAAAAAAGCAATGAGTTTGGGCGATTCAATTGTTGTTAAACCGGTAGCAATAATCTTTAAGGGATCGGTTACCGCTAGTCCGGTTCGCTTCAATCCGTAGTCTATTGAAATTATTCGCGCCATATAAAAGTGCTTCTCAATATTAAAAATTTACTATCGTAAATGATCATGGGTTAATCATTCTTTAATAACTGATTTAGTAACGATAAACCAACAAATCACCAATCACAAATCCTGCAAAAAATATACTTGCAATTCCATTAGCTGTCATAAACGCAAGGTTTACCCTGCTCAGGTCGGTTGGCTTTATGATCGCATGCTGGTATAAAAGCATACTTATAAAAACCACTACCCCGATCCAATATAACCAGTGAAAGTTACCTGCTATTCCTACCGATATTATCAGGCCCGCACTCCCGATATGTAACAATTCGGAAATCTTCAATGCTTTGTTTTTACCCATTGCTGCAGGAATAGAATACAGTTTATTGCTTTTATCAAAATCGATATCCTGTAATGCGTAAATAATATCAAAGCCACTTACCCAGCAAATTACTGTTAATGAAAATAAGATAGGTATTAAATCGAATTGGCCAGTTACTGCCAGGAAGGCCCCTATGGGTGCTAATGATAAACCCAATCCCAATATTAAATGGCAAAGAGCGGTAAACCGTTTTGTATAACTATACCCTAACACCACAAACAACGCAATGGGCGATAAATAAAAACAAAGCAGATTTATAAAAAAAGCACAAACGCAAAACAATAAACTGCAAATGATGGTAAACAATAATACACGATCGGCTTTTAAAATTCCTGCCGGAATTTCTCTGATCGCTGTACGCGGGTTCTTTGCATCAAATTTCCGATCGAGGTAACGATTAAATGCCATCGCTGCACTACGGGCAAATATCATACACCCAACTACAAGAATTAGTTTTATAAAAAGAGAGGTCCATGATCTACTATCACCGAAATAATCATGCCTTGCCCATCCAATAGTTTTATTAAGATTCCATTGACCCTCAAAATTGGGGTCATAAAATATACCAAGCGTAAACCCAATCAACGCAAAGGGCATTGCAAAAATGGTATGTGAAAATTTTATCAGACTTAAATAATTCTTTACAGTATTCATTTATAAATTTTCAATAATTGGCTGGTTTATTTTTTTCCCCGGGCTGAAGCCCGTGGCAATTCACTGGAGCAATTCACAGGGCAATCCATGTATCACAAAATTTATTTAAGTTCCTTAGTTTCTTCGGTATGTTTAGTATTCAATTTAGTTCTAACCAACTCCCATAAGACCACTCCGGCTGCTGTGGCTATATTTAGTGAATGTTTCATACCAGCCTGGGGAATTTCAATGCAAACATCGCATAATAGAATGGTCGATTGCTCTACCCCAGTTACTTCGTTCCCAAATAAAAGTGCTATTTTTTCATTGTTCGCAATTCTCAACTCATTCAACATAATACTATTTTGTGCCTGTTCTACCGCCATTATTTTAAAACCGTCGCTTTTTAATTCTTCAATAGCTGCACCCGCATCTGAAAAATGTTTGCACAACACCGATTCATGAGCGCCGAGCGCGGTTTTATCAATCTGTTTATGTGGAGGATGTGGAGTATACCCCGTAGTATAAACGCCCTGAAGTAAAAAAGCATCAGCGGTTCGAAGCACACTTCCCACATTGTATGCGCTGCGGATATTTTCTAATACCACTACAATTGGGATTTTATCAGAATTTCTGAACTCTTCAACGGTTTTACGGTTGAGCTCATCCATACTTAATTTTCGCATGGCGCAAAGTTAACCCGAATGACTGGCTGCAAAAGAAGATTTACCTGAATTACTTTATAATCTTCCGGCTAATCCTATCGCCTGTTGAGGAAATAAAACTTATATAATAAACTCCGGAAGCCCAGCTTCTACTATTTAAAGGGATGTTATTGATTCCCGCCAATACATTTATTTTCCTTGAGCCCATTTGACGACCCATTATATCTATAACCAGCATTTGTACCTGCTGGCTGATGCGTGAGCTAATCTGAATGTTTCCATTAGTTATTACTGGATTAGGAGCAATCAATACGATTATCGATTCTTTCGTGTCTGCCGGGTAATCATAACAAGCTCCTTTATTAGGGATATGCTGATCGATCCATATTAACCTAGCAGAAATAAATGCTTTCATATTTTCAATTTCCTGTGCATAGGTTGCTGCTATTGGCTGAGGATTGGGCCAAACATATTTTCCCAGTATATCCCATCGCTGAAAATGCCGTTGTTGCGCTTCACCAAGAAGCGTTACCATTGAATCGATTAATTTATTAAAATGAACAACACCAAACGTAGTTTGCCGGAGACTTTTCCATCGGCAGCGAAGATTCGATGTATAGGCAGTGTCTTCCAAAAAACGTTTCCACCAAAAAGGGATGAGTCCACTGGCCTGATCACCCGGGCAAATGCTATTGAAATCATGAGCCCAACCTGTTGGCAAGCTTCCGTTACAAAAATCTGCATTACGAAAAGCAAGATCAAAATCCCAAACCGGGCCGGCAATAATTTTTCCGTTCTTGCTATTCCGATCCTTATGAAAATAAGTGCTGAATCGAAAAGCATCAACACTACGGCTCATTTCATTGAGAAGAAAAAAATCGATGAAGGAAGAAGCATCTGCAAATTTCCGAAACCCTTTTGCAGGATCCTGAAAAGAAGAACCCGCCAGTGCATTTTCAAAACTATCAACATACGATTTCAAATAGGAAGATTGCTCAGAAACAATATTTTCAATTTTCGGATATACATAAGAAAAACGTCGTTTTTCATTTACGGGGGAAAGAGCAATCGTATAAGCGGATAACCAACCGTTGGCTCCTTTATCAAGACTGAAAATATAACCACCGGTAACGGCATCACCCGCGATATCAGTTGCGGCTATTTTTGAAATAATTACTCGGCCACTACCCCGCTTGATACGTTCCATAAAAACATAAACTCCTTTATAGTCGCCATTAACAATCAATTCAACAAAACGGGTATTAGCAGCCCAATGACCCATTTCCCGGGAAAGTGCATAGGTAAGTACATTTCGCATTAAAGATTTATCGGTAAAAGGCGCGTACAAAATCCAATCCGATTCTTTTGGCAATCCAAACAATGATTTATCAGTTGAATTACCCAATAGATCCCTTAATTCAATACTATAAGATTTCATAGGAAATGACTGGGAAGATTGTCCTCTTATTTCAATTCCTATCTTGCCATTATAATGATTAAAAGCATCCGTTAGGTTATTACGGGCATTTCCACTATTGAAAATTATGCCCATATCCGCCGTAATCTTTGGCTCGTCAACAATGGTTTGACCATTGGTATTAATAACAATTACAGGCAGATTTGAAGAAGTAAAGTTTACGGTTTGGGCAAAGCCTCGAAAAAAAATCATTAAAAAAAAGAAGGCAAGAATGGTAGATTTCATCATGGCAGTATAAATAAGAAGGCTTAAATTACTCTTAAATATTGATTGTTTAGTTATTAAAAATTGTTTGTTTTTTTGATTCATAAAAATACAAAGTTTCTCACATTGGCTTCCTTATTTTTGCTTCCCTTTATAAAACATATAAAGAGGATAAAGAAGTTGCTATGATTTATAAAACCTTGTTTTCGAAAACGATAATGGAAAATCTACTATTAAAACCCTTGCAGTGTCTTTCCTTTTTTGAATTAAAATAGTATAACAATAAGTTTTAAGGAATTGTTTAATGGCAAAATCTACTTCCGATACTCCATTGATGCAGCAGCATCGGGCTATAAAACAAAAATACCCTGATGCGATATTACTCTTTCGGGTAGGTGATTTTTATGAAACTTTTGGAGAAGATGCTATACTCAGTTCAAAAGTATTAGGTATTACTCTTACCAAAAGAAATAATGGCGCCGCGTCCTCCAGTGAACTGGCTGGTTTTCCTCATCATGCATTGGATACTTATTTACACAAATTGGTCAAGGCCGGTTACCGGGTTGCTATATGTGATCAACTCGAGGATCCAAAACTTGCAAAAGGGATTGTAAAACGGGGTGTTACCGAATTAGTAACACCAGGCGTAGCTACAAATGACAAATTGCTGGAACACAACAGCAATAATTTTCTTGCCGGGATTCAGGTTACTGACGATAAATTTGGCTTAGCATTGTTAGATATTTCTACCGGCGAATTTTACATTGCTGAAGGCAACCACGAATACATTGATAAACTTTTGCAGTCACTAAAACCTGCTGAAGTAATCTTTCAACGAAGCTATCAAAAACTCTTTAAAGAAAATTTCGGCAATAAATTCTACACCTATCATTTGGAAAGTTGGATTTTTGAAGAGGCCTATACTACGGAAATCTTACAAAAACATTTCCAAACACATTCACTGAAAGGATTTGGTATTGAATCGATGCACCAGGGTATAATTGCAGCGGGTGCGTTATTACATTATCTAAAAGATACGGAGCATCCCAATCTGCAGCATATTACTTCCTTACAACGAATCGACCGGGAGGATTACCTATGGATGGATCGATTTACAATACGAAATCTCGAATTGATAAATACAGGAACCGGTGAAGGTCAAACCCTGCACAAAATTTTAGACAATACTGTTTCGGCTATGGGTGCCCGAATGTTAAAAAGATGGATTGTATTACCCCTAAAAGATATTGGCAAAATCAATGAACGGTTAAACCTGGTGGAGTTCTTCATTAAAGAAACGGAACTACGTTCAACAACAATTCTAAAAATTAAACATTGCGGAGATATTGAAAGGTTAGTTAGTAAAATACCTTCAATAAAAATAAACCCCCGTGAAGTACTGCACATTGCAAAAGGTTTGCAACAAGTAGAATCAATAAAGCAATTATGTTCAATAGCTGAGAACGATTATTTAAAGCGACTTGCTGATTCGTTAAACAGTTGTTCCTATATACGTGAAAAAATAGTGCAACAAATTGTAGAAAACCCGGCAGCCGCCATTGCAAAAGGCAGCGTAATTGCAGAAGGTATTGATAGTGACCTCGACGAATTGAGGCGAATAGCCCACGGTGGCAAAGAATATTTGGTACAATTACAACAGCGAGAATCGGAACGTACGGGAATTAGCTCTTTAAAAATTAGTTACAACAATGTATTTGGTTATTATTTAGAAGTAACTAATTCACATAAGAATAAAGTACCTGCAGAATGGATGCGTAAACAAACCCTTGCAAACGCAGAGCGGTACATAACTCCCGAGCTGAAAGAATATGAAGAAAAGATAACCGGTGCTGAAGAAAAAATTGGTTTGATTGAGCAGGGTCTTTATGATAAACTAGTATTGGAGCTTCAAGACTATATCGCACCCATCCAGGTAAATGGGCAAGTACTTGCAATTTTGGATTGCCTCAGTTGCTTTTCGAATAATGCATTGCAGTTTAATTATAAAAAACCGCAATTACATGAAGGTCATGAATTGAAATTGAAGGAGAGTCGTCACCCTGTGATAGAAAGAAATCTTCCCCCAGGCGAACCTTATATCGCCAACGACATTCTGTTGGATTCTTCCAGTCAACAAATTATCATATTAACCGGCCCAAACATGAGTGGTAAAAGCGCCTTACTCAGGCAAACAGCTATTATTACTTTAATGGCTCATATGGGCAGTTTTGTACCGGCAGATCTGGCAAGCATTC
The DNA here is from genome assembly GCA_046153465.1 of Chitinophagaceae bacterium. Lineage (GTDB taxonomy): Bacteria > Bacteroidota > Bacteroidia > Chitinophagales > Chitinophagaceae > Endoryza. The sequence goes on along the minus strand of JBJXDV010000092.1, from coordinate 2,423 downwards.
CGTTAACTGATAAAATATTTACACGGGTAGGCGCATCCGATAATTTGAGTGGAGGAGAAAGTACATTTATGGTAGAAATGAATGAAACCGCCAGCATCATTAATAATATTACTGCGCGTAGTTTAATTATTTTGGATGAAATTGGCCGGGGTACTTCTACCTATGATGGAATTTCTATAGCCTGGAGCATCGCTGAATATTTACATCAATCTACGCATCAGCCAAAAACACTCTTTGCCACCCATTACCACGAGTTGAATGAATTGGAAACGAAACTTTCCAGAATTAAAAATTATCATATTACCAATAAGGAAGTGGGTAATAAAATAATATTTCTGCGAAAGTTGGCTGCGGGAGGAAGTACCCATAGTTTCGGAATACATGTCGCTAAAATGGCGGGCATGCCTCCTGCCCTCATTAACCGGGCAAATGAAATTCTATTACAGTTAGAGACCCTTCATGAATCGGGAAACAAAAAAGACCAGGTTAAACAATTGAATCTTCCTAAAATGCAGTTATCCATTTTTGATAAGCATACCGAAACATTTGAAGAAATTCGCAAAATGCTTGAAGGTTTTGATATTAACAGGCTTACTCCTGTTGAAGCATTACTTAAATTAAATGAAATAAAGGGGCTGCTGAAATAAGGCCATTCAATTAAATGAAAGTCTGTCGGTAGACGCACATAAAAAAATTCCTGAATTTTACAAATCGGGGTTATATTTGAACAAACAAATACTGCTTTATGATAAGGGTAAGAATCATTGCCGGATTATTAATAGCTTGTGGCCTCGCTTCCTGCAACCAGGATTTAAATACCACTATAATTGCAAAAAATGATGTGGTTCTTGATGGAAGCCAGGAAGTTCCCGCTAAGTCATCTGCCGGAAATGGCACTATGAATTTAGCCTATAACAGAACAACCCGAACACTTTCGTATACCGTGAAATGGAACTCACTGACGGGAGTGCCGGTAGGTATGCATATTCATGGTTCCGCAGGAAAAGGTGCAAACGCTGCAATTGTTCAGAATTTTTCAGGGTTTCCGGTTACTCAAAGTGGAACTTATACAGGAACTTTTTTTGTTGATGGAGTTAGTGTAAAAGAAGAAGATTTTTTGAGAGGGGGATATTATTTGAATATTCATACTGCAATTAACCCTGGGGGTGAGATAAGAGGACAAATTATACTTCAATAGAAATATAAAGAAAACAACTTAGATTGTGAAGGCTGCTCATAAGCGGTCTTTTTTATTATTATTCATCTCCACCGGTATTTATAAAATCCATTAAATCATATCTTTTAATTTTTCAATTAGTGTATCCACTTCTTCTTTTGTATTGTGTTTGCAAAATGAAAAACGCACGGTAACCTGATTTGGATTGTTATTAATTGCCCGAATTACATGTGACCCCTGATCTGCTCCACTGGTGCAGGCGCTGCCACCACTGGCACAAATATTATTAATATCAAGATTGAACAATAACATTTCAGATTTTTCTGTCTTGGGAAATGATACACTCAATACCGTATACAAACTATTACCGGTAGGATTGCCATTGAACGAAACTCCCTTAAGGTGTTTACTCAATTGTTCGTGTGCATACTGTTTTATGGAGCGGATATAAACATTATCTTTTTCAAAACTGCTTGTTGCCATTTCAAGTGCTTTGGCAAAACCAACGATACCATACAAGTTTTCAGTACCGGCCCGCATATTTCGCTCCTGCCCTCCCCCATGTATGTAAGGTTTGATTTTTATATTTTCATTTATATACAATATGCCAACGCCTTTTGGTCCATGAAATTTGTGTCCGGCTCCCGTAATAAAATGAACCGGTGTGCTTCTCAAATCTATTGGAAAGTGACCTACTGTTTGAACGGTATCTGAATGAAAAATTGCTCCAAATTTTTTAGAAAGTAAACCAACTGCATGCCAATCGAGTATCGTGCCAATTTCGTTATTAGCATGCATTAATGTAACCAGTGTTTTGCCTGGTTGATTCTTCAATAATTCTTCCAAATGATCAAGATCAACATTACCGTCTGGCAATAGTTGCACATGTTCAACAGTTACCTTACCCCGACAACGTAAATCTTCTACCGTATGCAAGGTAGCATGGTGTTCAATTGCAGAACTTATAATATGTGTGCATCCAAGGTCCCGAACAGATGCTCTTATAGCAGTATTCGAACTCTCAGTACCTCCGGATGTAAAAAATATTTCTGCCGGATGTGCATTCAAAATTTTAGCTACAGATTTCCGGGCATTTTCAATAGCCATCCTTGTCTCCCTGCCATAAGAATATATCGAGGAAGGATTACCAAATTTATCGGTAAGATAGGGCATCATTAATTCCAATACTTGCGGATCAAGTGAAGTAGTAGCTGCATTGTCAAAATAAATTCGTTGGTCCATTATC
>JBJXDV010000091.1:0-5455 GCA_046153465.1 Chitinophagaceae bacterium | reverse complement strand
TGAGTACTATTATGCCATATAAAACGCTTGAAGAAGCTATTGAGTTAAGTAAAAAAGGTAAGGGCTCTCTTTGTTCATCTATAGTAACTGGTAATGATCAATTGGCAAAGCAATATGTATTAGGTGCAGCCTCTCATCATGGCAGAATATTAATTTTAAATGCCGACTGTGCAAAAGAAAGTACCGGTTATGGTTCACCGTTACCTTTGTTAGTACATGGTGGTCCCGGGCGGGCCGGTGGTGGTGAAGAAATGGGTGGTATACGCGGAGTAAAACATTATATGCAACGCACAGCCATTCAAGGTTCGCCTTCCACCATTACTGCCATTACAAATGTTTATCACCAGTACGCAAAAGGAAAGACAAATGGAATTCATCCATTCAAAAAATATTTTGACGAATTATCTATAGGCGACCAATTGATTACAGAAAAAAGAATTATTACAGCAGAAGATATTAATCGGTTTGCCGATTTAAGTGGTGATCATTTTTATGCCCATAAAATAGAAACCGATTTTAACGGAACCATGTTTGAACAACAGGTTGCCCATGGTTATTTAATCATGAGTATCGCTGCCGGACTATTTGTGGATAGTTACGAAAAAAATCCGGTATTACTTAACTATGGAATCGATGAACTTCGGTTTACCAAACCCGTTTACCCTGGATCAGAAATTTATATACGGTTTACCTGCAAAGAAAAAATTGATCAGGAACAAAAAGAAGAAAATGATATACCAAAAGGAATTGTAAAATGGTTGGTAGAGATGCTGGATGATAGCAATGAACCGTTGATAGGGATTGCAACAATATTGACTATGGTTGCGAAGAATAACTAATGCGGGAATATAGAGCAAAGAGCCGAAGGAGAAAAGAGATCAAAGAGTTAATACCCTTGAAGATTGAACGTTTTTTTTGATGTTCTCTTTTACCCTCCTTTCTCTTTAATCTCCTTGCTACGAGGCTAAGAGGTAAAGAGAAAAGAGATCAAAGAGCTCTGCTTAAATTTCTTAACGTTCAGGTTATATAGTATAGTAACTTTATTTCAAAGAACGCAAACCCAAAAAAAGCGAAGTCTATAAACTTAAAAACGACTTCGCATGAAAATTAATGAACTAACAGGGCTAGTAGTTGATTTATGTGTCAAAATTCACTCAAAGGTGGGACCGGGATGCTTCGAAAAGGTTTATGAAGAAATCTTACATTATGAATTAAAAAAGTTTGGATTAAAAGTAGACCAGCAAAAAATTCTATCCCTAAATTATGAAGACTTGTCTTTGAAAAATGCTTACAGAATCGATCTGTTAGTAGAAAATAAGCTAGTTCTTGAAATCAAATCTATTCATCCTTTACCGCCAATTTACTTTAAACAGGTACGCACCTATCTTTCGTTACTCGGTCTTAAGCATGGCATATTACTTAATTTCAATGTTGAACTGATGAAAAACGGCATCTATCGTGTTTTTAATAATTTTGGAATGGAAAGTATTTAAGACAACGCTTAATTTTTAAAGAACCTCTTTCATCTTCCTTTCTCTTTAAGCTCTTTGCCCATTTAACTAAGAGGAAAAAGAGAAAAGAGGTCAAATGGAAAATGCATTAAAAGTCTGAGAATTTTAGACTTCTCTTTTGTGCTCCTTTCTCTTTATCCTCTTTGCCCATTTAACTAAGAGACAAATGAGAAAAGAGATCAAGGAGAGAAGACTTTAAAAATTTTGAGAATTTTAGACTTCTCTTTTGTGCTCCTTTCTCTTTAGGCTCTTTGCCCATTTAACTAAGAGACAAATGAGAAAAGAGATCAAGGAGAAAAGACTTTAAAAGTTTGAGAATTTTAGACTTCTCCTTTGTACTCCTTTCTCTTTAAGCTCTTTGCCCATTTAACTAAGAGACAAATGAGAAAAGAGATCAAGGAGAAAAGACATTAAAAATTTTGAGAATTTTAGACTTCTCTTTTGTGCTCCTTTCTCTTTAGGCTCTTTGCCCATTTAACTAAGAGAGAAAAGAGAAAAGAGATCAAGGAGAAAACAGATAAATTATTAAATACAAACAAATTTTATATGGAGGCATACGTTACATCATCCTTTCACAAAGGCATTACAACAATTGAATTTTTTCATCCACAAAGCAATTCATTACCGGGTAAATTGCTGGAAGAGCTGGCCCAAAAAATTCATGGTGCGGGAAATGATGAAGAAACAAAATTGATCATCCTTCGTTCTGCAGGCGAAAAAACATTTTGTGCAGGTGCTTCTTTTAATGAATTGCTGAATATAAAAACCGAAGAAGAAGGTCTTCAGTTTTTTAGTGGTTTTGCTCATGTTATCAACTGTATGCGTAAGTGCCCGCAATTCATCATTGCCCGTATACATGGTAAATGTGTAGGTGGGGGTGTGGGCATTGCCGCAGCTTCCGATTATGCCATTGCAACCGAAGCGGCAGAAATAAAATTAAGCGAATTGGTAGTTGGCATTGGGCCTTTTGTTGTTGGACCAGTCATCGAAAGAAAAACAGGTGTTTCCGCATTTTCACAATTGGCAATAGATGCTTCTCTGTGGCGAAATGCAGAATGGGCCAAACGAAAAGGATTGTTTGCCGAAGTACATTCCACCAATGAAGCAATGGATGAAGCAATCCGTAGGCTAGCCGATACACTCGTTCATTCCAACCCGGTAGCCATGGCCGAACTAAAAAAAGTTTTTTGGAAAGGAACCGAGCATTGGGATCAATTACTTTTGGAAAGAGCAGCTATAAGTGGTAAATTAGTTTTGAGCAAATTTACCCGGGAGGCTATTCAAAAATTTAATAAGAAATAATTCTCGTTAACTCAAGTTTTGAACAGTTTGTTTGTTCTAATCGTTAACAATAAAAATGAGTTGTATGAAGTATAAATTTTTTAGGTTCTTAGCATTATTGATTATGATGGTTATGGCAACATCCTATAACAAGCCACTTTTCTTTTCTATGAGTGCCAAAAGTATTCAACATAACCTTGCACGCGTCAATGACACCCTCTTTGTAAATAAATATGAAACCTCTAATCAGGAATACATTACATTTCTTCAATCCCTTAAAGAAAGGGGATCCGAATTGTATACATCAGCGATGATTGATTCAACTGGCTGGTCTACGTTAGTTTCCTATTCATCACCCATGGCAACTTATTATCATCATCACACCGCCTATTCAAATTATCCGGTAGTTAATATCAGCCAGCAGGGGGCGATAGCTTATTGCAATTGGCTAACTGAACAATACCTTGCTGATTCTAAAAGAAAATTTAATAAAGTACAATTTTTTCTTCCTTCTGCAGAACTATGGATCAATGTAGCTGGAAATGGAGACAAAAACAGGATGTATCCCTGGAGCAATTATTATCTACGCGATAAGAACGGAGTTTTTCTTTGTAATTTCAGATCATTGGGTGATCAAAGCATTTCCTACGATGAAGAAACTAAATCTTATAAAATAATGCCCTCGTTCACCAAACAGGGACTTAATGATCGTGCGCTTTACACATCCCCGGTTAATTCTTTTTCCCCTGGACCTTTTGGCATTTTTAATTTTTCCGGGAACGTTGCTGAAATGGTAGCCGAAAATGGGATTGCAAAAGGAGGAAGTTTTCATTCAACCGGTTATGATGTACGTATTCAAAGCAACATTAACTACACAATATCTTCTCCCGAAGTAGGCTTCCGTGTTTTTATGCGGGTTATTGAACCTTGATTGCTTATTTGTCGTCATTATATTTTCAACCTCCTTCATGGAGGTTTTTTATTTTTACCCTATGAATACGTTTGACGCCACTAGCTTTATTAGTTTATGTAATCAGCTTTCTAAAAAAGAAAGGAAATTTCAAAAAATAATTGCCAGTCATGGTTACCCGCCAATATGGTCAAGGTCTAACAGCTTTGCCTCTTTAATACATATTATTCTCGAACAACAGGTTTCCCTCGCATCGGCCAAAGCAGCATTCACCAAATTAAAAGCATATACCGGCGTAATTACACCAAAAAAAATATTAGCATTAACAGACGCAGAACTACGTGCCTGTTATTTTAGTCGGCAAAAAACGCTTTATGCGAGGGCCCTGGCAACAGCAATTGAATCCAAACAATTACAACTTAAAAAATTAACGCGTCTTTCAGATGAACAGGTTCGCGCTGAATTAAAAAAAATTAAAGGCATTGGAGACTGGACCGTAGATGTTTATCTTCTATTTGTTTTAAAGAGGGCAGATGTATTTCCTACCGGTGATCTTGCTATGATGAATGCGTTAAAAGAAGTAAAACAATTGCCAACCAATACTACAAAAGAGTATGTGCTTGCGTTAGCGGAAAAATGGCGGCCGTACCGATCCATTGCCTGCTGTTTATTATGGCATCATTATTTAAAAACAAGAAATAAAATGGTATGACCCTACTATTAAATATTCAATCCTCCGCATGCACTGATCACTTGCCCGGTTACATAGGATCCCATATTAGAAGCAAGAAACAAGGAAACATTGGCAATATCTTCTCCCGTAGCAAATCTTCCCAATGGAATCGCAGCTCTGTATTTATCAGCAGCTTCTCCTTCTTTTAGATAACTGGTCATATCTGTTTCTACAAAACCAGGCGCAATGGCATTGCATCGGATGTTACGACTGCCTAATTCTTTTGCTACACTTTTTGTAAATCCAATGATTCCTGCTTTGCTGGCTGCATAACTACTTTGCCCGGCATTACCCGTTTCACCAATTATAGAACTCATATTTATTATACTCCCGCTTCTTGCTTTCATCATCGGCTTTATCACTTGTTTGGTCATATAAAATACGCTATTGAGATTTACTTTTATTACTTCATCCCATTGCTCGGGAGTCATGCGTAATAATAGATTATCTTTTGAAATACCAGCATTGTTTACGCAAATATCAACGGCGCCAAATTGTTTCAGCACATCGTTTACAAATAGTTCGCATTGGGAAAAATCTCCGGCATTCGACTGATACGCTTTTGCCTTTACACCCAGGGCTTTTAGTTTTCCTTCTAACAAAATAGCTTTTTCAGCACTACTATCACTTATATAGGTAAACGCAATATGAGCTCCATGTTCGGCAAATTTAATGGCAATAGCTTCTCCTATTCCGCGGGCAGCACCGGTAATAATAGCTACTTTGTTGTGGAGTAATTTCATTTGAGTATAATTAAGGTCGAAAATAAAAAAACGGTTCATACTTATCGCACATTCATCAGGTAACACTGGCAATACTTCTAAATAAATAACATTGTCACTAAAAACACGACTATAGAATAAATATATTTAATACCTACCACAAACAAGATGTAAAAAAGTAGGCCCTTCAAAATAGACAGCCAGTATTTTTCCTGGTAAAAATTTCTTACCCCGATAATCACAAATAACGCTGAAATAGCCTGTATAACCCAATCAACCCAGGATCCATCATAAAATA
>JBJXDV010000090.1:0-7295 GCA_046153465.1 Chitinophagaceae bacterium | reverse complement strand
AATACGCCAATGATTCGGCTAAATAAAATCACAAAAGATTTTCCCTGTGAAGTTGTTGCCAAAGTAGATTATTTTAATCCGGGTAATAGCATAAAAGACAGGATGGCGCTGAAGATGATTGAGGTAGCTGAACGAGAGGGCAAGCTTAAGCCGGGTGGCACTATCATTGAAGGAACTAGCGGCAATACTGGTATGGGTCTGGCGCTTGCGGCCTGTGTGAAGGGATACAAATGTATTTTTGTAACTACCGAAAAACAATCGAAAGAAAAAGCAGATATATTAAAAGCAGTTGGTGCCGAAGTGATTGTTTGTCCAACCAACGTATTACCCGAGGATCCTAAAAGTTATTATAGTGTTGCGAAAAGATTATCGAAGGAAGTACCTAATTCTTTTCACTGCAATCAATATGATAATCTTGCCAACCGTCTTGCCCATTATGAAAGTACCGGGCCTGAAATTTGGGAGCAGACGGGTGGAAAAATCACTCATTTTGTTTGCACTGCCGGAACGGGGGGTACTATAACTGGCACCGCGATGTACCTGAAAGAAAAAAATCCGAACATACAAATATGGGCGATCGATGTATACGGCTCGTTGCTTACAAAATATTTTCGTACAGGCGAGGTTGATATGAATGAAGTGCACCCATATATCAGTGAAGGGTTTGGTGAAGATTTTGTTCCGCTGAATTATGATATGACAGTCATAGATCATTTTGAACAGGTAACAGATAAAGATGGTGCTGTTATGGCCAGGCGCTTAGCTAAAGAAGAAGGGTTGTTTTGCGGATACAGTGCAGGAAGCTGTTTACAGGGCTTAATGCAATTAAAAAGTAAATTAAAAAAGGGCGACCTGGTAGTGTGTGTTTTTCACGATCATGGAAGCCGTTATGTTGGCAAAATATACAATGATCAATGGATGATCGAACGAGGATTTATAGATGTAAAAACATTCCGCGATATTGTAAGTAGTCGCGCTACTAAACAAAAATTAGTTACCGTTGAACCTTCCCATACCGTAGCGGAAGCCGTTGAGTTGATGAAGAAGTTTAATATTGAAAATATTCCTGTGATGAATGGAAACGGTTTGGAGGGATCTATTAGTGAAAGTGGATTATTTAATAAAATGCTCGGGGGAATGGATATAAAATTAACGAAAGTAGCCGATGTTATTGAACCAGCCTACCCCGTGGTTGATTATGAAACTCCGGTTGAACGATTGAGCACGTTAATAAATAAAGAGAATGGAGCTGTATTGGCAAAAGATGAAGGAGGAAACTTTCACATTGTTACCAAGTATGATGTAATTCAGGCTTTACGTAATTAAGATTTTAATTCATGGTTCATAGAGGAAAGCCACTATAGAAGTGGCTTTCCTTATTAGTACGATAGCAGTTCTTCGATGATTTGTGTAGAATTACTAGGTCGGTTTTCGGACATCTACGAGTACATCAATTGTAACATTACCAACACCGTGGTAAATACCGAACTATTTAAATAGAGAGTTTCTGCTCTTGTTAACAATTGGGTGTGGATATATCTTTGTTCCAGAAGTTGATTGGTAGCAAATCAATCGTTGTCCAAATATCCAGTGCAAAAACCAAGTAATTCCACCTATCCAAAACCAAAAAAAAATCCAGTATCAGTCAACTTCTTTTTTTCTTTAATCCAGTATCTTTTAGAATAGTCAACCAGTTTAAAATCCAATTTCCAGCAAACCGTCCAATGTCCACCCTTCTGCGGGTAAGTGCAGATCCAGATGTCCGTGAAAAACCGTTGAACGTATCCTTAGATTAACCATTCAAAAGTTCCAAGATCCTAAAAAACCATTTTGTCCAAAATCCTTTAAGTCAAAAACCGTCTGCTTAACTCCAATACCCTCCTGCTAAATCATAAAACGTTTAGCAGGGGGTGCAGTCGGACTCCCATTTTCTTTTTCCCCACTTCTTATTTAATTTGAGCAAAAATTAAGATGTCGCTTTTTACCGACCAACTTGGCCGTGTGATTTCTATTTCAAAAAAACCTCAGCGAATTATTTCGCTTGTTCCTTCCCAAACAGAATTATTATTTGATCTTGGTTTAAGTAACGAAGTGGTAGGCATCACTAAGTTTTGTATTCATCCTGCAGAATGGTTTCGAACAAAATCCCGGATTGGAGGAACAAAAAATATACATCTCGAAAAAATTGATGAATTAAAACCAGATCTTATTATTGCGAATAAAGAAGAAAATACAAAAGAACAGATAGAAATATTAGCAAAACAATACTCTGTTTGGGTAAGCGATGTGAATACCCTGGAAGATGCAATGGTTATGATCTGCGAAATTGGGTGTATTACATCTGCTTCCGATAAAGCAGAAAAAATTATGAAGGGTATTGAAAAAGGGTTTACCGAATTAAAATATGAAATAAGCAAAAAACAAGATACAAGAACAAAAGATCAAGTACCAATAAATGAGAACAAAAAAAATACGAATAAAAAAACCCCAACTATTATAAATGAGCAATTGACTCCATGCTCCCGACTACCGACCCCTACCTCTCGACTAGCGGCTCCCATCTCTACCTGTTACCTCATATGGAAAGATCCTTATATGATTGCGGGTGGAGATACTTTTATTAGTAATATGCTGCAATACTGCGGACTCACCAATGCATTTGGCCATTTAACACGCTATCCTGAAATCACTATCCCTCAACTACAAACGATAAACCCCCAACTCATTCTTCTATCTTCTGAACCCTACCCTTTCAAACAAAAACATATTGATGATTTGCAGCAACAGCTACCTCATTCAAAAATTATATTAGTGGATGGAGAGTTTTTTAGTTGGTATGGAAGCCGGTTATTAAAAGCCCCGGATTATTTTAACGAGTTGATAAAACTAATTAATGATAAATGGTAATAAGGAATTTATAGGCCCTCAATTGCATGAACTAAGTATCAGTTCTCTGTATAGTCTCGATTTTTCTAAATAAGCCCTGGGCGGGTCCGTTGAATGTGCTGCATCCAATTCACTCATTTGTGTTTCGGCTGCATATAGCCGCCTTAAATAAATTTGCAGGCAACTCAACTTTTCAGCGTTCCCATTTTCTGAAGGTCGCTCCCGAATGTCTACTTCAGTAAGGCAAATAGGCTGTAAATGCTAATTGGCTCTTTTTCATTTTTTTAATTTTTATATGATTGGTTTAAGTCGAACAGTTTTATTTTTTAATCCCAGTTACTTCGCTTCTTGTTGCCAGTTTATCTCCCATAAAAAATTCCATTTTAATAATGGTAATGCCTGGGGCGTACCAAAAAATCATTTTATTGGTACCCATCTTTTTCTTTACTTCTTTCATCACCTCTTTACCTTTATCATCCATACCCGGTATATCCGTTTCAATAATGCAGGATATTCTAAAACATTCAAAGGTTCCTGCTGCCGTAGTTACAGATTCTTTTGCTTCAACTTTACGTTCTTTAATATGGCTGGTTATTTTCATTTCCTTTCCTCCCCGGTTCGTCACAATTGAGCTCAAGGCATCTGGTAAGGTTTCTCCTACTTTAACATTGAATGGAAATTGCAAACCGGTTGTTTCTACACGAGTATTCTGTTTATTATCCGACAAAAAAGAAGCGAGGTCCATATAAAAATGTTCGCCATCGCATTTATATCGGGCTGTAGTTACCTTTTCATTGTCCTCATTTTCGGCTGCCGTTTTCATTTCGCATTCGGAAACAGTCATTCCTCCTTCCTCATATACTTTTGTAATTCGCGATACAGACTTCATCGTTACATTCCCTTGTATATTATTAGTAGTTGTTTGAATTTCCACTCCTTTTCTGAAAAGAAGATTATTATCGCAACTATTTCCTCCAGACCTAACTAACAACTCATTCTTTTCTTTCTCTGTACTACTGTTACTATCCTTACCCGATTGTTTCGCATTATCTGCGGGATTAGAACAAGCGCCAAAAAAGAAGATGATGAGAATGATGCAATTATTTTTCATTTTGTATTTTTTATATTTCTTCGTTCAAGTATTAAAACTATTTTAAGTTGACGAACCAACAACTACATATTGATGTAGTAGAATGTTTTTGTATGGCTCTTAAAGATTTTTTGTTGAATAGTTAATTTGGAGCTGAGAATACTATTAAAACGTACACCCTTTATGTATTCTTTGCGCTCGTTGTGTTAAAATAGCGCTTGGAATGTAGGGAACACGAAATATAATTTTTTTTAACACAAAGAGTCACAAAGCCATTTCACTAAAAATACACAACGCTTTTTCACAAAGAAACACGAATAGAGCTTGTACGTTCCAAAATTCAAGCGATCGCTTTTCATCTAAAGGTTATTCGTGGAAAATCATTTACGCCACAATAAACTTAACATGACACAAGTGTTATGATACGAATAAATTGGTACATATCCATCTGCACAAAAAATAAGTGAGGTTGGAGGAACAACTCTATTTTTTCGTATTGACTTTCATTTTATCCGTGTAGAAAATACAGACAAGAATTAAATAAGCAATTTGAAAATTTTGTGCGTCAATAAAACAATAATGCAAAAAATAATGGGAGATGATTATTTATGCAGCCATAGACTGAGCCAGTCTTTTTAAAACACTGCTTCTTTTTCTTCTTGAAATATCGATCTGTTCGTGGTTCTGTAAAACAACTTTCAGGTGATGGTGATTGTTGAATCCTTCAATGTGAGAAACATTAATAAGATGAGAACGATGTATACGGGCAAATCCTTTATCGGCCAACACCTGTTCAAACCATTTTAATACTTTTGCAACTACTAATGTTTTAACAATCCCGCCAGGAGAATTAAAAAATAGTTTACTGTAATTACTAATAGCTTCTATCCTGATCAGGCTGCTGATTTGTATCAGTTCAATTCCGTTGCAAGTGGGTAATAATAGAATACCGGGCAAAGGAGATATAGTTGGTTTCATTGTTTTTTTATTTGTTTGTAACCTAATGCTGAAAGTAAATTATTGAGGTTCTTTAAATCCGGCGCTAGTAGATAACCGATAAATAATAATTAAAATTGTCTAACTGCACGAACGGCTCGGATTGAAGTTTTACTGACAAGCACGTCAGTGTTAATAAAGCTTTGTACAAATATTGAAAAGGAAAATGGAGGGATATTTTCAGTTGAACTCCAATAGACCAAATCTAACTTTAAACTATTATCTAAAGCTGCAATTGTATTTACTACAAATGCAGCGTTAAAGCATTGTCTTAATTCCCATGCTGATGGGAGGTACCAGTCGCTAAAGCCAAGAAATGAATAATCAAGACATAATTGTGCCGCACTGTAGAGATGCCCTGGTTGAGCAACTATTGCAGCGGTATTTCCTTGGCCATCCATAGAACTTGTTGCACCCGCTGGCGATACTATATTACTCCATGTCATTCCTAAATTCAGATTAGTTAATGATGCAATCAAACCATGTTCTACTCCTGCTATTTTCCAAACACCTACAATAACGCCACCACCAAAAAGTTCTCCTACATAATGGCTAAGACCCGGAGTTACCCAGGAGGGATCGGCGCTACTGCCGTTAGAAGTAAGCACCTGACCGGTAGTACCGGCATTTCCATTTATTCTTATTAAACCGTTCGTATTAATATCTCCGTTTATATCTAGTCGATAGAGGGGTGATTCAACTCCTAAACCAACATTTCCATTACCCCTGAACGTGGCAATAAAAGCAGTATCCGAATTTATATCAAGATAGTGTCCTTTATTAAAGGAGGATTCATAGAAGCTGGAAATGGTCATACCAACCGGATTATTAATGGTGCTGAATCTTATTGACCCTGCACGGGAAGGAAAAGAGTCAAGCAACTGAAGCCCTATCGTTGTAAAGCTCCGGTGATTTATCTGCAATCTTGCTGAAGGAGTAGTTGTACCAATACCCACATTTTGCGAAAAGGCAATGGTCGGAAAAGAAATAAGCAGAATGATAACTATCTTTTTCATACCAAAATTATTTTAAAATGCTTAGCGATTACATATTCTGAAGATTATGGTCTATTCATTTATTAAATAGGCCGTTATCTTGCCGCTAAAAAGTCTGGGTGTCATAGTGATATTTGAAACAATGGAAGCCTCGGGAGAAATAACGGCAGGTGCCGTGAGATAAATATCTTGTGAATAATGAAAAGTACGTTTGTAGGTACAGCACCCAGTTGTTGTACTATAAAGTGGGTCACCTTCCGCATAGTTAATAATAATCCCGTCATATATCATAGAAATGATAGCAAACAGAAGTGTGGGAGGAGTACTACTACCCGCAGTGACCGATGAATAACCTTCGATATGATAAAGCCCGGATTTGTTTATTGTAATACTATTCACCCCTATAGAAATGTCAGGAGGGCTAAGGTTATAAATAGTTGTATATGTACTCACAGTGGGCAAAGCACTCAGATCACCTGTAAATGAAACAGCAAACCGAACGTTGTTTCCAAACGACGCATCCGTCCAGGTGGGGTCTGCTGCTCCATTAGAAGTGAGCACCTGGCCAGTAGTACCGGCATTTCCACTCAATCTTAGTAAACCATTGGTATTAATATCTCCGTTTATGTCTAATCGATAGAGTGGTGATTCAACTCCTAAACCAACATTTCCATTACCTCTGAACGTAGCAATAAAGGCTGTATCTGAATTAATATCAAGATAATGTCCTTTGTTAAAGGGTGATTCATAAAAGCTGGAAATGGTCATACCAACCGGATTATTAATGGTGCTGAATCTTATTGACCCTGCACGAGAAGGAAAAGAGTCAAGCAACTGAAGCCCTATTGTTGTAAAGCTCCGATGGTTTATCTGCAATCTTGCTGAAGGAGTAGTAGTGCCAATACCTATATTCTGTGCCTCTATAAAAAATGGAAATAATAATAATCCAAAAAGGTAAAATTGCTTTTTCATATTGCTTAATTTTTTATGCCGAAATAAAAGTGAGTTATATAAGCCAATAACACCATTGGCAGTTTTAATAAAATGATTTGCGATTTTTCTGTTAATCCATTATTGTGTCCATACCTGCCAGTCTAATTGTAAGTTTTGCCCCCAGCCGGCAGCAACATCTACTCTCAAAATATTTATTACCGCAGACATTGTAGAAATGCTTCTCACCGTTACCGCATATACATCGTTGTTGATGTTAGCTGGATCATTTCGGGGAGTTACCATAATTTTTGGTGTTGTAAGAAAAGGGGTAGGGAAAAAAATAGTAACCTGTTTAAATTGGGCAGCACTACCGCCTGCTGCTAAAGTACCCGCCT
>JBJXDV010000089.1:0-3961 GCA_046153465.1 Chitinophagaceae bacterium | reverse complement strand
GTATTAGCGGTTGGCTCAATACCCATTACAGGAATATTCTTTTCTTTGAAATATTGCAACAGGTATCCATCATTGGAAGCCAATTCAATGACCAACGAATTTTCATTGTACTGAAATCGTTGAGTCATTAAGTCGGTATACTTTTTTGCATGCGCCAGCCAACTTGTACTATAGGAAGAAAAATATGCGTAATTGCTATCAAAAATTGCATTTGATTTTTTGTACTCGTCTACCTGAACCAAAAAACACTGATGACAGGTATATACTTTTAGTGGGTAGAATATTTCTGGTTCATTCAACTGTTCTTCTGTTAAAAATGAATTAGAAGCTGGTGAATTTACCAGATCAATAAATATATGTTTTAAATCTGTTTTACAAAATCTGCATTGCATAAAGGCTAATTCTTATTTTGAGGTGCTAAAGTGTACTTTGTGATAGCGTTCTTGGCTTTATAGCAGTTGGGGAAATAGAATTCGTCCAGCCTGTACAAATGCCGATTAAAGATACTAAACTCAAGTTAGAATAAATTGTTGAATAATAAACGTCCAGCCCAGGCTAACTTTGAATAAAGTTATAGAGTTAAAATTGTGTTTTCCAGCCCCAATTGCACAAAACCCATTGTTGGCAGCAGGGAATCACCTGTCGTAATGATACCTGCATTGGAGAATATAGCATTTTTGGTTTTGCCCCTTAGTTCCTTCTATCTTGTAGACAAGCCTATGTTCGCCTGTTATTCTTCTCGACCAGTAACCTCTCAAATCATATCTGAGAGGTTCGGGTTTACCTAACCCTTGAAATGGATTTCTTTTAATGTCGTTAAGGAGGTCTTTGATTTTTAATACAATTTCACGATCATGGTTTAACCAATATTCAAAGTCTTCCCATGCATTTAAAGTGAATTCAAAGCTCATCAAAGTAAATTTATTATTTGATATCCTTCAAGTTTACTTTACGTGTCTGCTTCTTATTGATTTGAGCAATAGATTCCTGTAATCTCGCCCTATTTTTCGAAGATGATAAAAGATGACCTGTTTCGGTCAACGAATTGTATTCTTTGATAGACATAATGACGACCGCATCATCTTCTGTTGTGCGAGGCACAATGATCACATCATCAGATTTACTGACGTCGTCAAGGTATTTCTTTATGTTCTCTCTGAGTTGGGTAATAGTAATTGCTTGCATGGAATATATTTTGTACGCCCAAATGTACGTTAAAATGTACGTAAACAAGAGTCTTTTAATGCTTTTTTGAATTATTTGGCAACTTATTTTTTTGTTTAACCCCTAAAATAAGAATTAGCCTTCATAACTTAAATTCCTTTGAAGTTTTGATTTAGATAAGGATGCTGTTGATCCCTGGGTGAAATAGCTGTTAACGGCAGGGGCCAGTTAATATTTATTAATGGATCATTGAATCGAATTCCTGCTTCTGCCGTTGGATTGTAAAATGTTGAATGATGATATAACAATTCGCAATCATCTTCCAGACATTGAAATCCATGGGCAAATCCTTCAGGGATATAAACCATTTTTTTATTTTCCGCTGATAGCTCTACTCCTATCCATTTAAGAAAAGTATCAGAACCTGAACGAAGATCAATGATCACATCAAACACAGCTCCCGAAATACACCGAACCATTTTTATTTCCTTAGAAGGATTTATCTGATAATGCATCCCCCGTAATGAACCTTTTTGTTTTGTAAAAGAATGATTCATTTGTACCCACTCCTTTGTATGATTGATTTTTTGAAATTCTTCTTTACAATAATAACGAATAAACCATCCTCTTTCATCCTGTAATGGATTCAGTTTAATGATATAACTGCCATTTAATAAAGTTGGAGAAAAAATCATAGATCAAGAAACTCATTTATTTGATGAAAAGTATAATCTGCCTGTTTGTTATTGGGTTGTTTATACCAATCTACCGACCATTTCACCGATGAAGATGCATTTAATACGGGCTTCCATCCCAACAATTTTTTTGCCTTAGCTATATCTAGTTTTAGTAAACCTGCTTCATGGGGCTGCGCTGCATCAAACTTATTTATCCATTCACCATTTCCCCATACAATGATTGCTTGTTCTACCAATTGCTGCACAGTAAGGTGATCGTTGGCTTCGGGTCCAAAATTAAACGCAGAGGAAAAATTGGCCGGTTCATTGTAAAGAGCGGCCCCTAATAGTAAATAGCCTTTTAATGGTTCAAGCACATGTTGCCAGGGACGAACGGCCGAAGGGTTTCTTACCTCAATACTTTTTTTCTGCTGCAATGAACGAATAATATCAGGAATGATGCGATCCTCACTCCAATCACCTCCTCCAATTACATTACCTGCTCTGGCACTCGCAATTGCCTTTTGGTGAAAAGAATACTTACCCGGATTAAAAAAAGAGGAACGAAATGAATTAACGACAAGTTCTGTGCAGGCTTTGCTGGCGCTATACGGATCATAACCACCCAGCATATCCGATTCATTATAAAGTATCAGCTTTTCTTTATTATCATACACTTTATCCGTAGTAATTACAACAACCGCACATTTACTACGCACAGCGGCTACAGCTTCAAGCAGGTTAGCGGTACCCGTTACATTAACGTCAAATGTTTCGGCAGGTATTTCATAGGAACGACGAACCAATGGCTGGGCCGCAAAGTGAAAAACAATATCTGGATTAAAGGATAATATTTCCTTTGTTAACCGATCCTTATCCCGGATATCTGCAATACAATCTTCGCTTATATTGAAAGGCTGCAATAATTGAAACAATCCATTTTCATAAGCTGGAGCAAGCGAATATCCCTTTACGGTAGAACCCGCAACATGCAATAGAGCTGTTAGCCAGGATCCTTTAAAACCGGTATTTCCCGTGAGAAAAATTCTTTTCCCTTTATAAAAAGAAAGACAATCGGCCATTACCATATTTTCCATTTTGCCTGGTTGCTTTGCCAAAGGGATTCAAGTTCTATTTTATCTCTCAATGCATCCATGCATTTCCAAAACCCTTCATGTTTATAAGCAGAAAGTTGTTTGTCATTCGTTAAGTTTTCTAAAGGTTCATCTTCCCACATCATATTACTCATATCACCTTCTAAATAGTCGAAGACCGCTGGCTTCAATACAAAAAAACCACCGTTGATCCATTTGCTTTCATCCTTTGCTTTTTCACGAAAGGAAATTACATCACCTTTGGCATCCAAATCCATGCCCCCAAAGCGGGCATCCATTTGTATGGCTGTAACCGTCGCAATTTTGCCGTGTGCCTGATGGTGAGCCAGCAGTTTATTAAGATTAAGATCACATACCCCATCACCATAACTAAGCATAAAATCTTCGTTGCCGATATATTTTTTAACCTGTTGAAGACGCCCCGCTGTTTTGGTAGACAATCCGGTATCCACCAGCGTTACTTTCATATTTTCTGAGGTCGATTGATGAAACTGAATATTGTTATTGGAGAGATCAACGGTAAGATCACTGTTATGCAAAAAATAATGCATAAAATATTCTTTGATGATATAGCTTTTATAACCGAGACAAATGATAAATTCATTAAAACCATAATGACTATATATTTTCATAATATGCCATAGAATTGGCTTCCCGCCGATTTCGACCATTGGCTTTGGACGTGCTTCTGTTTCTTCGGAAATGCGCGTGCCCAATCCGCCTGCAAATAATACTACTTTCATTGCTAAAATTAAGGTAGCGCAAATCTAATTTTATTTCGTCAACTTTTGTAGAACGGGATCGGAAAATATTGGCAACCAAATTTCTGGATAAATTCAAGATTACAAAAACGTGGAAATCTCTAAAAACATATTGGGTTATATATTCTTATTAATTAAAAATCAATTCAGCTATAATCCAAGAATAAATATTTATTAATAGATTCAAATACCGAGTAAGTTCAAGTATGGGTATTGAGAATACGAAGTCCCCTATTGATCCCAA
>JBJXDV010000088.1:0-12872 GCA_046153465.1 Chitinophagaceae bacterium | reverse complement strand
GGGATTGTTCAGCTTCGGGAGCATAGGTATGTTGCATATAATCTGTAAGAGATAAATAAAGAAAATCTGCCAATCCCTTTTCGATAAAGGCAACACCTGCCCTCAATACAAACAAGCTTGCCTCAGCACTATAAATAGCAGGTGTAGGGTAACAAACAGCTTTTTCGACTTCGTCAATGCCATGCGTTGCTTTCACAGCCTGGTCAGCTTTCTCTGCTGAAATTGCAATGCCCTTCATCTTAAAGGAAAGTATATCTCTTAGTTTTTCTTTGGCGGTTACCACGGCAACTTTTCTTCCGGCATTTGCTGCGGCTGCTAACAAGGTATCTGCCCGGAGATAGTCTGATGAATTCATCATCACTTCCTTGTTTAAGGAAGAATCATAAAAAAAATTTCCGCTGATACCATGCACTGCTGGTGATACCCCGGTTACGATCGAAGAATTATTTACATTGGTAAATGAAGGTAGTGCTCCACGAACCATTCCACGATACCCCGTTGTTGCCATTTTTTTTAAGTTAGGCATTCGGTCGAAGGCCATCGTGGCATCAAGATATTCATCGGCAGAACCATCCATACAAATTACTACGATGGGTTTGGAAGCAGGACGATAGCTAATTCCATTCGCAGAAAATGTAGTTGTTGAAATATTCATTCTTCGGGTTATTATGAATTAATTTTTATTAAAATAGCTAACACAGGCATGTGAACGCACTAATTAGAAAGATAATTTTGAATCATCTCCTTAAAATATTGTAAGGGTAGTATTATTGTATCAGCATCTTTTGCCTTTTCGTCCCATAATCTTACTTTAATAATATCGCTAAGAAAAGGATTCAATTTAAATGCTGCTACTTCCTCTGAATTCATCGGGCCGCCCTGCCAGATTAATGTTTGCAAACTTGCTTCGGAAAGTTTTGATTGATAAGTAGGTTGAGTGGCCACAAGATATCGTTTAGCATCTACATGTTTTTCAACGGTAGCACATATTCTTTCAGAAAATCCTTTTGATCGTAAATAATCAGCGCCCACTCCTTCATGGTTTACAACACCAAAGCTACCCATGGCTTCTGTTGATTGTTCATGCCGGAGTAAGTGACCAATATCGTGTAAAAATCCACCCAATATAAGTTCAGTATCTGCGCCTTCTTTTATTGCCTGCATTGCGCATTGTACCATGTGAGAAGTCTGTGAAACGGGTTCGCCGTCATAATCTTCATTACCATATTGTTCAAACAGGAGGATGATCTCCTCTGCTGCTTGTTGACTAATTAATTGCTTATTCATATTGTTTAATCAGTTACGAAAATTATTTTCTTTTACAACTATTATTATGGAAATAAAACACCATCAGCAAAAGAAAGCGAAACCATTAATGGTTTCGCCAATTATTGCCAATTACTTCGATTCGTTCCTTCTTAACAATACTATCCACCTACTTCACAAGCCAAAGATCCTGGTTAATATTATCACCGGAGCTTCCAAACTGGCTTTGCAAAGCGGCACTTAAGTTTGTACCATTTACAGAGAGTTCATTGTTTGGATACTGAAATCTTTTTGGAATAACACCACCATTACCCGTGCCAGCGCCTGTACTAAAAGCAGGTATTCCGGTTCTGCGCCACTGATAGTAGCCCTGCAATCCTGAATTACGGGCATAACCTAAATATTTCTGGGTTAGAATCTGAGCCAGTCCATCAACATTATTGCCTTTATACTTAACCGATGGTTGATTAAAATAAGTGGCAAAACTAAAAGGAACGGTATACGTGAGATCCGCAGTTCCATCTGCTTTACGAAGAATCACCTGGTTGTTTCCATCGTTAATACCATAGAAATCAAACATTGCCTTTACACCATTGGTATACCACGTCTCTGCGTTACCGGTAGTCCAGCCCCTGTTAATGGCTTCGGCCACACTAAAACAAACCTCTGCATAACTTATAATAAAAGTAGGTTCAGCCGTTAGTCCGGAATAATAATGATTGTAATTATAAAGAGATAGTCTTCCTGCACCCGATTCGGTAGCCAAAAAACTCAAATCGGCTCCAAGCGGGGCTCCTACATAAGATCTGAAATCTGTATCCGGAAATCCTAAACCGCGTGCAGGTTCTGCCAATACCATTGCACGAAGATCATTCAAGGAACTAAGTGTATTTAATAGCGTACCGCCAAGGTTTAACCGCCCTGCGTTGTTACCATAGTTATTAGCATTATCAGGGTAGTAATTAAACTTGTCGTTGTACACATATTGAAGATTGTCACTATTACTGGTAAAAATGGGATATTTAGAAGGGTTGCTGACAATATCAGCAAACTGACTTTTTATATTCAAATCCGGATCACTTGCTTTTTTACTTAACTCAATGAGTACACGAAGGCGGTAACTATTAACCGCTTTTTGCCATTTCACCAACGCCGCCCGCGCACTACTTGCATTATCGCTGGGGTTGTAATAAAAATCGCCCGAAAACTCAAGAAAGCCATTTGCCAATAAGCCTGTAAGAATAATATTTGAAGAATCCAGCCAGGCTATTGATTGCTTGAAAATCTCCTTTTGTGTATCGTACTTAGGCGCAATATTATTTATTCCCTGTAAGGCTTCCTTCATGGGAAGGTCACCTACTTTTTCTGTCATATTTACAAAAAAGTAAGCTCTCAAAAATAAGCCGAGTGCATGGTAAGGATTATTGCCGTTCCCAGTCAGTTTATTGGCAATAGCCTCCATGGCGATTACATTATTGAGCGAGCTATAATTCAAATTCGCACTTCCGTTCCAATATTTATTATCACCATAATAAGTATAGTTAGAAGCGATATACTGGCCGGCTTTGTCTTCATTGCCGCCCGGATAAATAACCATATCATTTAAAATACCCCGCAATATAACACCTGGGGGTACACTAAGGGGCAAGTTGTTGTTTTTTGAGTTATCCTCAAATTTCTTATTACAACCAGCCAGCAAAGAGAGGGCAACAATTGCAAGTATGAATTTATATTTTACAGATTTCATATAATTTTTTTTAATGGATATACTATTTTTTAGAAAACAACATTTACGTTAAAACCATAACTTTTGGTGGTAGGTGTTTGCAAATTGTATTCTCTGCTAATACCATTAAACTGATCGCGACCAGGGTACTGATCAACATCCATATCTTTAAACGCCTTCGGGAAAAAATATAAAAGATTTCTGCCTACCAGTGAAATATCGATTTTACTAATTGCTACTTTTTGAAAATATTTTTTTGGTAATGAATAGGTGATCACTACCTCACGCAACTTCGCGTAGGTTTTACTTACCATTGTATGCTGTGGATCATTGAAAAAACTACTTACATAATCCTGAATCCAGAAAGTCGCTGTTTTATTCTGTGCATAGGTAAGCCCTTTGCCGTTTTTTATTACGCCGGTAACCGGATCAAATTCAATAAGACTGCTACCACCTACTACCACTACTCCATCACTGCTAAGAATTGGCAATCCTGCTGCGTCTACCGCACCTGCATAACCGGCATCTCCCCAATGGATAGATTCATATAAACGTGCCGCCCCGATTTTACCGCTATTTGTATTAGCACCACGACCACCTTCGGTTAACTTACGCAATACCCTGTCCTGAAGTCTTCCGCCCACCATACCATCAAACTGGAATGCGAAACTGAAAGACTTATAGGAAAACCGATTGTGAATTCCCCAGGACCAATCAGGATCGGCATGCCCTAAATATTGTGCCTTTGGAAGATAGATCGGGAAGCCGCTCTCATCATGAATTACCTTACCATCTGGAGTAAGCGCTTCATAAGAACCGAATAATTTATCAACCCGATCGCCCACTTTATAAGGATACCCTGTTCCATTTCCTAATTCAGTTGCACCACCGGCAAATTTGGCGAACACTTCTTTATAGGTTGCCCAGTTAAGCAATACATCCCAACGGAAATCTCCCGATTGAACGGGTGTACCGGTAACCGAAACTTCACCACCTGTTCTCTTAGTTGTTAATCCTGTAGTTACAAAATAATTCAAACCACTTGCTTCGGAAACAGACTGGTTGGAGATAACCGGTCCATCTTTATATTGAAAATAAGTAGTGCTTAATCCCAAACGATTATTTAAGAAGCGCATGTCAAAACCGAATTCAAAATTGCTTCTGGTAGATGGTTTTACGCCAGGGTTGATGGTATAATTTGGAGAATAGGCACCGGTAATATTATTATAAACCGGATAAGTGTTATAAGCAGGTTGTGCCAAACCGTAAGAAGGCCCGTCATAAGGTGTATAAAAATTATTACCATACCCGATCGGGCTACTTGCACCCAAATCCTGGAATGCAGCTCCTGCGTAAGCACGGGTTCCTCCATCTTTAACATTGGTATATCCCCCTCTAAGTTTAAAGAAACTAATTGCCTTTGGAAGATCCACATAATCTGAGATAACTGTACTTGCAGTTATGGAAGGATAGAAATAGGTATTTTTTCCAACAGGCAATGCCGATGTTTTATCAACACGGCCCGTAGTGGTTATTGTAAAAAATTTCTTGTAGGTAAGATCCACTGAATAATAGGCACTCATTTGTATCAGGTTAGATCCATAAGAAAATGCACGTATCGGTTTTAATGAATTCGTAAAGGTGTATACGTTGGGTACAATCAGTTGATCGGTACTTGTATAATTTGAATTGAATTTCATGTTGCGCATAGAACCACCACCAAACGCACTCAACGATAAACCAGATTTTGCAATATTCTCTTTATTGTAACGTAACAACAATTCAGTATTATTTTCCCAGAGTTCGCGTCTATCTTCCCGATAGTTACCACGATTGTGCTCATCACCATAAGGATGTGCTGAAAAAGGCAGTCTTTCTGTTCTCAGAACGTTATAAGTAGTTACGTTGGTTCGAGCCATAATGTCCAGATCTTTATTAAACCGGTAGGTAAATGCAACCCATCCATACATATCATTTTTATGATGAGAGCGTAACCACTCATAACTTGAAAAATAAGGGTTGTGGTAACGTTTATACTCAACGAAATTAGATTGAACCCCTTCCTTTCCGGGCTGCCAATAATTAATAATATTTGGATCTTTTACGTTCCAGTCGGCACCCGTCCAAATATCAATACTGTAAATAATACTGTTTGGGCCGTACACGGCATCGGGAATATTTTTAGAAAACTGCCGGTTGTAATTAATATTTGCTTCTACCTTAAATTTATCGCTGATATCATAACTTCCAAAAAGGTTCAGGTTAACTGTATTTAAACTGGTATTGGGAGTAATGCCACGTTGATAGCCATTGGAAACCGACATACGCACCACCGATTTATCGGTAACAGCGGAGAAATTAATATTGTTGTTTGTTAATATTCCAGCCTGCAAAAAATTCTCCAAATTATTTTTACCCCGCGAAACCCAGGGTGTTGGTTTGATGTTTCCGGTAAACGTAGACCCATCTAAAAAAGTTGTCGTATAGGTTTGTGTAGGATCATAAATTCCATCATACTGAGGTAATAATAGACCTGCATCTAACCGGGGTCCCCACACATCATAGTCCTTATCATTTTTTCCGGAACCTGTACCATTGCTATTATAATCGCCAAATGCGAATTGCTGATTATCGCCGCCACCGTATTCATTCTGCACTTTTGGAATAGCTATAAATCCTTTATTGATTTGAGTACTGCTGTTTACTTCTACGGTAAAACCTTTATTATTTTTTTTGCCTCTTTTAGTAGTAATCATAATGGCACCATTAATACCACGGCTACCATATAATGCAGCGGCTGTGGGCCCTTTCAATACAGAATAGGTTTCTATATCATCGGGGCTGATATTCCAGGTATCGGAATTAATAGGTATTCCATCTACTACATAAAAATTTAGCGGGGAACCTCTTAATAATACCGTAGGAGCAGCCAATAGTTCTGCATTGATTCCTATATTCAAACCAGCTACTTTTCCCACAAGACTATTGATTGGGTTTGATTCACGAGCTTTTAGTAAATCGGCACCTTTTACTTCCTGTAGAGAATAGCCGATTCGCTTTGATTCTTTTTTAATACCAAGCGCAGTTACTACAACCTCACTGATCTCTTCTGTTTTAGCATCCAATTGTAAATTGAGTATTGTTTGATTGTTCACCTTTACTTCCTTGGTTGCAAAACCAATGTTACTAAAAACAATAGTTGCATTTGCTGGTGCATTAATACTAAAACGCCCAGCAGCATCTGTTGAAGTTCCCTTTTGAGTTCCTTTAACCAACACAGAAACTCCTGCCAACGGTATTCCGTTTGCATCTGTAATAGTACCCTTTATATCTGTTTGTGCCATTGCTGTATGAAAGCCGGCCAACAAACCAAAAAGGATAAAAAGAATAAGTTTACGCTGGTGTAGAATAAATTTCATAAACTGGTGTTTTTGGTATGATTTGAATAAGTAGCAAAATTATCAGGGTAGGTGCTATAAATATACAATCTATTATTATCGAATAGTTAACAAATACTAAACATTATTTACGCAATCGTATGCAGCTAAAAATTAATTGAAGATTAATTTTGGTAATAATTTAGTAATAAAGGCAACCGTTTTCTGAAAATTGCTGCCTGAATTACAAATAAAAAGATATAGTATTTGTAAACAATCAAAAAATCGAATAAAACTTAATTATCGCTGGTAATAAAGTAGTAAACTACCAGCATTAATGCATCGGTTGTTCCAATATTTGCCAACCGGTGGCCCAGCCTGCTATCAAAAAATAATGATTCGCCTTCACTAAATGTATAGGTCTTATTTTCTATTATATATTCTACCTTACCCTTAATCATATAATTATACTCAAACGAGTCTGTATGAATCACTTTGTTTCTTCTGGCTCCTTTCTTTAATTCCAATAATACAAAGTCAACCGGAATTGATTGAATGGTTCGTGTGAAAATACGGTGATATAAAAACCCTTTTGCATATTCCTTTTCAAAAGTTTGGTAATCCTTGGGCAATTTAAAAACGATCTTTTGTGGTATTTTCTTTTTGAGACTTATATCTTTAAAAAAATCATTTAAGTCGAGGTTCAATGATTGAACAATATTCATTAACACCGGCAACGATGGAACCGTACGATTGTTTTCTATTTGTGATATCAACCCTTTACTTACATTAGCTTTAGTCGCTAATTCCTGTACTGTAATATTTTTTTGCTTGCGTATTTCTTTAATCTTATTACTTATTTGAATAAGCATATCCTCCTGCATATTGAAATTGATTTATTCCTTAAACTTACTACTATCGAAGTAATTTTCTGTCAATATTTTAAATTTTAAAATCGGAAAAGAAGAATAAAACGTTTGGCCACAGAATAATTCTCATAGTAACCCTCATTCGCTCTTTCCAATTAAGATCGATAAGCAATTATCTTTGTGTTATGGAGTATTTCAGGAAACTGCTTGAGCTGTTAAAAAAAGAGCAGGAGGCCGACCGGCAGTCATATGCTAAACTAACTCAATCCTCTTCGGTATTTGAACGAAGGGCAAACGGACTAAGCTGGTATCCCGTGGCCATAAGAGATACTGAAATGAGCAGGGGTGATTATATTACGGTTGAACTTGAACGCACAACTCATGTTGAAATAGTACATCAATTTCGCTTTGGAGCCTCGGCAGCAATTTTCTCCAATCATCAAGCGCAACAAGATAGAATAGAAGGTACCGTTTCTTATCAAAGCGGTAACAAAATAAAAATTACGTTACGAACTGATGAGCTGCCCGAATGGTGCAGCGATGGAAAGTTAGGGATTGATCTTTTATTTGATTCCAACAGTTACGAGGAAATGCAAAATGCCCTTAACGAGGCGATGACTTTGGTTCAAAAAAAAGAAGAAGGGCGACTCATAAGAATTCTTACGGGAGAAAATAATCCTGAGTTTCACCCCGGTAACCCACCATTTGTTTCAGAAGTATTAAATAAGTTTCAGCAATCAGCAGTTGACAAAATTTTATCGGCCAACGAATTTGCGATTGTTCATGGTCCACCGGGAACTGGTAAAACAACTACATTAGTACAGGCGGTTAAAGCATTAATTAAAAGAGATCATCAACAACTTTTAGTAGTTGCTCCCAGCAACACTGCGGTTGATTTATTGACTGAAAAATTAACCGATGAAAAAATAAATGTAATTCGGA
This sequence comes from Chitinophagaceae bacterium, assembly GCA_046153465.1. GTDB lineage: Bacteria > Bacteroidota > Bacteroidia > Chitinophagales > Chitinophagaceae > Endoryza. Next base: position 4,692 of record JBJXDV010000088.1, on the reverse strand, counting down.
TTGGAAATCCTGCAAGGGTTTCTGAACGTTTAATGTCGTTAACACTAGATAGCAAAATAGCAGAACACCCCCGAATGAAAGAAATGAAGAAATTGAAAAAGCAGGCTGCTGCTTTCCGTGATATGGCGCACAAGTACAAACGAAATTTTGGGAAAGCAGAGAGAGAGCAACGCAAAGCCCTTTTCGATGAGGCCCGCAACATCATGAAAGAAGTAAATAATACCGAACAATATATTGTGGATGACCTTCTATCAAAGGCACAGGTAATTACTGCCACTCTTGTGGGTGCCAATCACTATACCATCAGGCATCTTCGCTTTCATACGATACTAATTGATGAAGCCGGGCAAGCGCTGGAGCCTGCTTGCTGGATACCTATTCTAAAAGCAAAAAAAATAATATTAGCGGGAGATCATTGCCAACTATCGCCAACGATAAAATCTAATGAAGGAATACAATCGGGGCTTGCTACTACGCTTCTTGAAAAAACGGTTGCCTTGCACCCCCTATCGGTTGTTTTACTACAGGAACAATATCGAATGAATGAAATAATTATGGGCTATTCTTCAAAAACTTTTTATAATCATCAATTAAAAGCACATGCTTCTGTAGCACATCATTTACTTTTTAAGGAAGATAAACCACTTTTATTTATTGATACTGCCGGATGCGGCTTTGATGAAAAAACAGAAGGCACCAGCACCAGTAATCCGGAAGAAGCTTCTTTTCTTTTTAAACATTTATCTCAATTCATCGAAACCCTCAGCACCTACTATTCTTTAGATAATTTTCCAACAATCGGAATAATTTCTCCGTATAAAAGACAGGTCGATTTATTAAAAGAACAATGGATTCATTCTCCGGCATTGCATAGTTACGGAGAAAAAATATCGGTAAATACAATCGATAGTTTCCAGGGTCAGGAACGTGATATTATATACATTAGCATGACAAGAAGTAATGCTGACAATAAAATAGGTTTTCTTTCGGAAACAAGACGAATGAATGTTGCCATGACAAGGGCCAGGAAAAAATTAGTAGTTATAGGAGATAGTGCCACCCTTTCTCGGCTACCTTTTTATGCAAACTTCATTGCTTATGCAGAAAAAAATAATTCCTATCAAAGTGCCTGGGAGTTTAGGGAATCATGATAGTAGTAAGTTGCCTTTGTATTACAATCCTATTAATAGTGGGATATTTTTTAGCCTCCGCAATTATTTACAACATTGAACGGTAAATACCCCATTCCAACCCACGCAATTCAGCTAATCCTTTTAACCGGCCGATAGCACTATAACCCGGTAATGTTTTCTTATGAAGATCATCAAGCATTTGATGGCCGTGGTCGGGGCGCATTGGAATAGAAGCATTTCTTTTTTTCATGACCACTAACAATTCTTTAATAACTGCATACATATCTACATCACCCGCTAAATGATCTGCTTCAAAAAAATTCCCTTCCCCATCGCGTTGCGTACTACGAAGATGTATAAAATGGATATGATTGCCTAAACGTTTAACCATTCCCGGTAAGTCATTATCTTCTCTTACACCATAGGAGCCGGTGCAATAGCAAAGGCCATTGGACGGCGAAGGTGCTGCTGCTAACAATTCACCGGCATCCTGTTCCGTACTTACAATTCTCGGTAATCCCAACAGAGGATAAGGCGGGTCATCGGGATGAATGGCCATTTTTACACCCAGCTCTTCGGCTACCGGAATAATTTTTTTCAAGAAATAAAAAAGATGCTGTTTTAATTTGGCAGCATCAATATTTTTATAGCCTTCTAATGCCTCCAGCATTTTTTCTCTCGTAAAATGTTCTTCGCTACCAGGTAAACCCATTAATGCGTTTCGGTAAAGAGTTTCCTTTTCTTCCACCGTAATTATATCAAAACGATGTTTGGCTTTTTTTAATTCAGTGTAACTATAATCATTCGCTGCACCGGGCCTGTTTAATAAAAAAACATCAAAAGCTATAAAAGCAGAACGCTCAAACCTTAATGCTTTGCTACCATCATCCATTTTATAGGAAATATCAGTGCGCATCCAATCGAGTATCGGCATAAAGTTATAGGTTACTACCTTTAAGCCGCAGCTTGCTATGTTCCGCAAACTATTTTTATAATTTTCAATATATAATAAATAATTTCCTTGTTGTTTTTTTATGTCTTCGTGAACAGGTAAACTTTCAATGACCGTCCAGGTAAGACCCGCCGATTCAATAATAGCTTTTCTTTTATTGATCTCTTCAGGTTCCCAAATATCCCCAACAGCAATATGGTGAAGTGCCGTAACAACACCGGTACATCCTGCCTGCCGAATATCAGCTAAACTCACGGGATCATTCGGCCCGAACCAACGCATCGTTTGTTCCATTAACATCATCGTAGGTATTTTAAATTGAAGCTAATTTAGCTATTATAATAGAAACAATTTCACCTATCCCAACTTGGTTAATTCCTATTTTAAGGTGCTAAACGATTCCTTCTAATAACAAATGATATACTATGCTATTTTTCTGCCAGGGCCAGTAGGGTTGAAATTTTTGTACTATAGAAAACGCTTAGAAAACATTGCCTTACAGGGTGAAGAGGATCATTCGATTTTTCGTATGTTGGCGAGGGTAAGGTTTTAAATTATTGAGAAACGTACGAAACGTTCCGATGGAACGTAGAGCCGGTGTTAATTAACTGTCTACCCACGAGACGTCCTTACAGGACGAAGGAGCCATTCGATTTTTCGTATGTTGGCGAGGGTAAGGTTTTAAATTATTTTTCAATAAATAAATGCTTCCGAATATAAAATTTTTGAGAAACGTATGAAACGTTCCGATGGAACCTAGAGCCGGTGTTACTAAATTGTCTACCCACGAGACGTCCTTACAGGACGAAGGGGCCATTCGATTTTTGATATGTTGGCGTGAGTATGGTTCTTGGATCTTATTTCAATAAATAAATGCTTGCGAATATAAAAATTTTGAGAGACGTATGAAACGTTCCGATGGAACCTAGAGCCGGTGTTAATTAACTGTCTACCCATGAGACGTCCTTACATGACGAAGGGGCCATTCGATTTTTGATATGTTGGCGTGAGTATGGTTCTTATATCTTATTTCAATAAATAAATGCTTGCGAATATAAAAATTTTGACAGGCGTATGAAACCTTCCGATGGAACGTAGAGCCGGTGTTAATTAACTGTCTACCACGAGACGTCCTTACAGGACGAAGGGGCCATTCGATTTTTGGTATGTTGGCGAGGGTAAAGTTTTAAATTATTTTTCAATAAATAAATGCTTACTCAAAATCAAATTCCTCATTAAACTATATAAATCTTTTATTGTATCCTGAATAAACTGGCGAATAGAACCTATCAATTTTTAAAGAACTGCCTGTAGCTTTTGTTCCATCGGAACAGTTTGTGGGTAGAAAATTAGTTAGAGAGGTTCATAGCGTTCCATCGGAACGCCTCGTGCTTGTAGTAATATTTGAGGTTAGCACAAAACGTTCCGCCGGAAAATAGCGCTGCTCTGTTTTCATTGATCTGTTCACGAGACATAGCCCCATGGGGCAAAAAATACAGATGGTTTAGCCTCTTTACTATCTTTTGTCTAGCACCCCAAAAGAAAAATTAGCCCCCATCTTACAATCTTTATAAAATAGAGTTAGTTTTTGTATCTTCAAAAATAGGTATGAAAGCAAGCGTATCAGAGTAGCTTTTTCTTTAGCAAAAAAATCATTTATTCTATACAAATGAGGGTATTTAATACAAGAGAAGGCATTGTAATCGAAAAAAATGAAAGCTACTATTTCCTGCCTGATGAAAAAGACTGGGACAAGTTCATCAATGATGATCGTCTTTTTGAAAAAATTAATTCTTTGCTTAAAATTACTCCTGCCCATCAAAAAGAATTATTTGAAGATATTCTTCCACCGGTAGGCAAACAGGAATTATGGGCCTGCGGTGTTACCTATCTTAGAAGTAAAGTAGGTCGCGAGGAAGAATCAAAGCAATCTGGTGGCAGTGATTTTTATGCTAAAGTATATGAGGCCGAACGGCCTGAAGTGTTTTTTAAATCAACTCCTCACCGCATTGTTGGGCATGGAGGCAAAGTATCTATACGAAAAGATTCCACCTGGGATGTGCCCGAACCAGAACTAACGTTAATGGTAACCTCCTCTGGTAAAATTGTTGGCTACACCATTGGAAACGATATGAGCAGCAGGAGTATAGAAGGAGAAAATCCATTATATCTTCCCCAAGCCAAAACTTATGATGGATGCGCCGCAGTTGGTCCATGTATATTCGTTACAGAGCAGCCCCTCCCGCCGGATACCGAAATAATCCTCGAAATTAATCGTGACTCAAAAAGAATAGTTGAGGGGAGAGTGACCATCGGTCAAATGAAACGATCGCTGGAAGAATTGGTTTCATTTGTATACCGGGAATGTAGTTTCCCCCATGGATGTCTCATCATGACCGGAACCGGAATTGTACCCGGCAATGATTTTACCCTTCGCTCAAACGATGAAATAAAGATTGCGATTAAAAAAATTGGTACATTGATAAATACCGTAAAATAGAATTCTTAGAAGATTTCTTTAATAATTTTATTGTTGTATAATCAACAAACGATTGCAATTTTTTGAATCGAACTAAGATTGAAATTCACTAACTTTCTTTCCCAATA
>JBJXDV010000087.1:0-4583 GCA_046153465.1 Chitinophagaceae bacterium | reverse complement strand
ATTATTAAGTTATCGACCGTTCCCTGTTTCATTGATGGAAAATTTCAACCCAGGCATGTAGATCTCAGGCCTTACGCCTTATGCGGACCATCGGGCATTGAAATTGTACCCGGTGGGTTAACAAGAGTGGCCTTACGGGAGGGATCACTGGTTGTAAATTCTTCGCAGGGTGGTGGCAGTAAGGATACCTGGGTGATAGACCTTTAAAATAAAACGAGAAAATAAATTGACAACAGTCGATTGGTTTTTGGCTTGCCCTAACAGCTGTGGCGAAAAAGAAAAAATAAAAAATTATGCTTAGTAGAATTGCCGATTCAATGTACTGGCTCAACAGGTATATCGAAAGATCCGAAGGAATGCTCAGGATGCTGCATACCAGTTATGTATTATCACTTGATAGAGGCCCATATGGATTGAACACCTGGCGACCCATGTTACAAATTTTTGCGGGCCTTAGGGAGCCCTCTATTCTTTCACTTGAAAATAATACATCCGCAGCGGTAAAATTACTTTTACTGGATACAAAAAATCTAAACTCGCTTAAAGTAAACCTTAACCGTGCCCGTGAGAATGCACGTGGTATGCAGGATCATATTACGAAGGAAGTATGGGAACAGGTAAATTACCTGTATCATCTCATTAATAATCCTAAATTGGAATTGCAACTTAAAAGCAGCGACGCCATCGATTGTATTGGAAATTTAATGAAAAACTGTTTGTTGTATACGGGAATAACAGATAGTACGATGCCCCGGGGAATGAGCTGGAGTTTTATGAGTTTAGGCAAATATATTGAGCGCTGCCTGCTAACAATTGAATTAACCGATAAAAATTATCAAACCATTAATTACGATCTTACTCAAAGCAAGGATATTTTATATTGGCGCAGTTTATTATTTTCTCTATCCGGGTACGAATTTCATTTAAAAAACTATCGGAGCAGTGAGTACAACTTTAATGTTGCTCACCAGGTTATTTTTAACCCGCTTTTTCCTCATTCAATTATGTATTCATTGATTAGGATTAAAAAATACCTGGATGATGCAGTAAAAGAAAACAATCCTTCTGAAAAATATTCATTGCTAAAACAATTTGGCCGTTTATATAGTAATGTGGAATTTGCCGACTTTGAGTGGATCAAAAGGAATGGCCTTCCGGTTTATTTACAGGAAACGCGTTCTAATTTATTACAATTCAGCCGCGCATTAAGTCAGTCATTTTTCTCTTATTCTTAAGTTTATCCTATGCCCCTTTTTAAAATACATCATATTACCAAGTACGAATACGAAAAGCCGGTAACAGAAAGCGTTAACGAAATAAAGATTTTTCCTTTTCAGTGTAATACCCAGGAAATATTGCAGCACGATCTTATAATTACCGATCAACCGGAATTATTAATTTTCAACGATTACTGGGGAAACAAAACTGGATTATTTAGTATCCTTGACGCTCACCACAAATTAATTATTGAAAGTAAGCTAACGGTTCGAACGACGCTAACTGATCAATTGCAAGTGAACTTCGATAGCAGTTTTGATGAGTTACAACAGGAATGTGCATCCGATTTATTATTACTCGGGCTTATAAGACCCGATAAAATAGAAAACCAGTCAGCCATTCAATTGATTTGTGATGACGTAAATAATTCTTCTAAAAGTGTAGCATCAGTGCTTGAACGAAGTAGCGAATTCATTTTTAAAAATTTCAACTATATTAAGGGCATTACTACTATTGAAACAACAGTGGATGAAATTTTAAAACACCAGGGAGGAGTATGCCAGGATTTTGCTCACTTATTATTACAAATTCTTCGTACTATGAATATCCCCTGCCGTTATGTAAGCGGATATATCTGTCCGAATAAAAATGGGATGCGGGGAGAAGGGGCAACCCATGCCTGGGTAGAAGCCTGGATACCGCAGTTTGGTTGGGCGGGAATTGACCCAACAAATAACTTTTGGGTTACCAATACACATGTAAAATTAGCTGTAGGTCGCAACTTCAATGATTGTTCTCCGGTCAAGGGAACATTCAAAGGACCTTCACGGCAAGATCTATTTGTATTGGTTAGCGTAGGATATGAAGATGGACAAGTATTTGAAGAGACCACCCAGGTACAGTTAAGTAAACAACCGGCAGTAAAACCTGACGAATTATTAATTGAATCGTTTGCTGCGCAACAACAATAAAGGTAAAGTCAAATTTCAAACATAACCATTAGCACTTTTCTTTGCCCTAAATGATTAAATTCGGTGAATTTTCTTAACACTAACACTAGCTATGAGCCTGGTCATTGTTGCCTGCTGTATTATTATTCTGATACTACTTATAACTTGGGGTAAGCTCAATCCTTTTCTTGCGTTCTTAGTTGTTGCACTTCTTGCAGGGTGGTGGTTGGGTATCCCGGTTGAAGATCTTACCAAATCTGTTAAAAAAGGAATAGGAGATATGTTAGGTGAACTGGTAATTATTATTTGTATTGGCGCGATGTTGGGAAAGATGGTTGCAGAAAGTGGTGCTGCTCAAAAAATATCGAATGTGCTGATGAAAACTTTTGGTGAAAAGTATTTTCAATGGGCAATGATGATTACAGGCTTTATTGTAGGCATTCCCCTATTTTATAATGTTGGTTTTGTATTGATGATACCCTTAATTTTTTCAGTCGTATACCAAACCAAATTACCCGCTGTATATGTGGGTCTTCCTATGTTGGCAGCATTATCAGTAACCCATGGATTTTTACCACCTCACCCATCACCTTCTGCGTTGGTCGTACAATTCAACGCTAATCTTGGAAAAACCTTACTATATGGAATAATAATTTCCATTCCTGCTATTATTGTGGCAGGACCCTTTTTTGCAAAAACCTTAAAAAATTTAAAGTCGGTCCCTCTAAAAACATTTCAACCAAAAAATATTCCGATCAGTCAATTACCTGGCACATTTAATAGTTTCATTTCTTCGTTATTGCCTGTACTGCTCTTAATAATAACTACGATCTTACCCTTTCTAATTCCAATGGAAAGTGGTGCCTTATCTGTTATTAGTTTTTTTGGCGATTCAATCATTGTAATGTTACTCTCCTTAGTCGTCGCCACCTGGTCGCTCGGCATTGCAAATGGAAAAACAATAAAAGAAATTATGATTCTTTATGGAGAATCTGTGAAAGACGTTGCATTAATTTTGCTGATTGTAGCCGGAGCAGGTGCACTTAAACAAATATTTATTGATAGTGGTGTTAGTAAAACAATAGCTGATTTATTGAAAGATATAACGATCAATCCCTTAATTCTCGGTTGGCTTATTGCCGGAGTTATTCGCATATGCCTTGGATCGGCTACGGTGGCCGGACTAACGGCAGCCGGAATAATGGCCCCGGTATTAGCCGGATCTTCCACCGATCCTAACCTAATGGTATTAGCGGTTGGTGCTGGCAGTTTGCTTTTTTCACATGTAAATGATTCGGGCTTTTGGATGTTTAAAGAATATTTTAATCTTACTATAAAAGATACAATACGATCCTGGTCGATTATGGAAAGTATCGTTTCCGTGGCAGGTTTAATTGGCGTATTAATTTTAGAACAATTCATATAATACAACATGAACACAAGAAACATTGAACAAAAATTAAGTGAGCTGGGGCTTTCTCTTCCAACCTTACCTGGCTCCAAAGGAATTTATCATTCTACATTGATAGTGGGGAATCTTTTGTATGTATCAGGGCACATCTCTATTAATGAAGATGGTAGCTATATTAGTGGTAAGGTTGGCGAGGACCTAGACGATGAAGAAGCAAAACGGGCAGCTCTTCAATGCGGATTAGCCATTCTTAGTTCTATAAAAAAACATTTTGGTACGTTAGATAAGATAAAACGTGTTATCAAACTCCTGGGAATGGTAAATGCAATTCCTACCTATACACAACATGCCTTAATTATTAATGGCTGCAGTGAATTATATGTACAGCTATGGGGAAATGAAAATGGTAAAGGAGTTCGAAGTGCCGTTGGAATGGGATCCCTGCCGGGCAATGTAGCCGTGGAAATTGAAGCGATTTTTGAAATTGAGTAAGTTTATGGTATGTTGAAATACCAGCTATTTACTCATCGTAAAAAGTAAGCGTTAAAATGAAAAAAAATATCTCCTTTCTTTTTATAGGTTTTCTGTTCCTTGCTTGTTCACAAAAACAGGTATTTGATACCGTTATTAGAAACGGAATGATATATGATGGATCTGGTGCTCCATCGTTCAAAGCCGATATAGGAATTAATGCAGATACTATCGCATTTATTGGTGATCTTTCAAAAGCTTCTTCGACCAATAATATTGACGCAAAAGGAAATTTCATTTCCCCGGGTTTTATAGATGCGCATAGTCACCATGATGGAAACCTCGGTAAAAATCGCAATAGCCTTGCCAACATTAGCCAGGGCGTTACCACAATCATTACCGGGCAGGATGGATTCTCTGAATATCCCCTCGCAACCTATTTTAAACAGATAAGAGATACCCCCATTGCAGTAAACATCGCCTCCTATTCCGGGCACAATACTTTACGGGAAATTGTTCTTGGAAAAAATTTT
>JBJXDV010000086.1:0-5164 GCA_046153465.1 Chitinophagaceae bacterium | reverse complement strand
TACCCTGCCATTGAATGATAACCAACTGATATCCCGCGCAATTGTTTTTCTTTTCATTAATACCTTTTGTATTGATTTTTCGCCAAAGTATCCAACATTTTAATAGCAGTCAAATTAAGTAATTATTAATTATCTTTTCCAAAACACTACGCTCAATAAATTGGTTTTGTGCCAACATCCTTTGGTACCTTTTTTGGAAAGCAAACTCAAAAGCAAATAACGGCCAATTACTTATAATCCACCAATGTTAAGAATTTTACCAAAAAAACTTTTGTTTTACTTTGTAAGTAGCCCGGATTTCCCGACCTTCGCCGTCCAAAATTTTTTTAATTATGGCAAGATTATGTCAGGTGACAGGTAAGGTTCCCGTGTCGGGCAACAAAGTGTCGCATTCAAATATCAAGACAAAGCGCCGTTTTTTGCCGAATCTTCAAAGCAAACGCTTTTTCCTGGCAGAAGAAGATAAATGGGTAACGTTGAAGCTTTCTACGGAAGGTATTCGCCACATAAATAAAAGAGGCCTTTATATAGTAGTAAAGGAATTGCGTAAAAACGGAGTAAAAATCTAACAATAAGTTTTAAAAGCTATTACAATGGCAAAGAAAGGAAGCAGAGTTCAGGTGATCTTAGAATGTACCGAACACAAGAGCAGTGGTAAACCCGGCACCAGCCGCTATATCAGTCAAAAAAATAAAAAGAATAATCCCGAGCGACTGGAGTTGAAAAAATTCAATCCAATATTAAAAAAAGTAACTGTTCATAAAGAAATTAAGTAATTGGTTGACTAGCTGAACGTGTGTTATATATGCATTTTTTCAGGGGTTCGACTTATCACTCATTTATATTTCAACTTTCTAATCATGGCAAAAGCAGCAAAAACGGCGATCAAAACAAAGGATCAAAAGGCCGCAGCAGAAGCAAAAAACTGGACTAAAGTTATTAAAGCAGTTCGCAGTCCAAAAACTGGTGCTTACACATTTAAAGAAGCAATTGTGCACAAAGAAAAAATAAAAGAATTCCTGGCTAAATAAGAGTTAGGTCAAGTGTATTTCTATTTTGAAAGCTGTTCTTAATAAGGGAACAGCTTTTTGTATTTTAGCTTTTTAATTAAAAAATGTATGAGTTTTTTAGGAAAATTATTTGGCAAGAAGGAAAAGGAGACGCTGGACCTTGGTTTACAAAAAACAAAGGAGAGTTTTTTGTCGAAGCTCACAAAAGCCATTGCCGGTAAGAGTACTGTTGATGAAGAAGTATTGGATAATCTCGAAGAAGCATTGGTAAGTGCTGATGTTGGTATTGATACAACGGTAGAAATAATAAAGCGCATTGAAGCGAAAGTTGCCAAGAATAAATATGTAAATACTTCGGAGCTGAATACACTTCTTCAAAGTGAAATAGAGAATATGCTGGTTGATGCGCCCTCAGCCAATTCATATACATTCGATTCAGTACTCCCATCAAAACCGTACATAATATTAGTGGTAGGTGTAAACGGAGTCGGCAAAACAACCACCATTGGAAAACTTGCCTATAATTTTAAACGTGCCGGAAAATCTGTATTATTGGGCGCCGCAGATACTTTTCGTGCTGCAGCGGTCGAGCAACTAACGATTTGGAGTGAACGCGTTGGCGTGCCTATAGTGAAACAGGGAATGGGAGCCGACCCTGCTTCCGTGGCATTTGATACTGTTCAAAGCGGAGTATCCAAAAATGTTGATGTAGTTATTATTGATACCGCAGGAAGGCTTCACAATAAAGCGCATTTAATGGATGAACTTAATAAGATTAAACGGGTAATTCAAAAGCATATTCCGGAGGCACCTCATGAAGTGATGTTGGTGTTGGATGGATCAACAGGTCAAAATGCACTGGAACAGGCAAAACATTTTACCGCGACGACTAACGTTACTGCTCTTACGATTACAAAATTAGATGGAACCGCTAAAGGCGGTGTTGTAATTGCCATTGCCGATCAGTTTAAAATACCAGTGAAATTTATAGGCATGGGAGAGAAGATGGAGGATCTCCTGGTATTTGATAAACATGAATTTGTTGACAGTCTTTTTAATCTTAAGCAAGTGTAAGAACTAAACTGCCTGTTATGATTAAACGCCTTGTAAATAGTTATTATTATCCGGTTTTTTTTGCCGGATTTTTTTCCATACTAATTTCTTTCTTAACAAGATTGTTGTTGCTTATTCATTCATCGGCTGGCGTAAGCTTTTCAGCTATCAATGTGTTCGGCCTCTTTGGGATTGGGTTTTTATTTGATCTTGTAATTGCTTCGTATTTTTCACTCCCCCTATTACTTCATCTCTGGTTTACCAACGACAAGATGTATTCGAAAAAAGCCCGGCTTTGGGTAATTGCAATTTTTGCAGTCATTATCCTTGTACTGATGTTTTCTGACCTTCTTCCTAAAGATTTTAATGAAGACTTGCACAAAGGAGCCATTACCTATTTTGTAGTACGGTTAATAATTTATGTTCTATTGGCATTAGCGGGAATTAGTTTTCGGACGAAGTGGAGAAAAATTATATTATTAGCGGAGCTTTTTATTGTGCTATTTTTATTGGTTTTTAATTCAGTAAGTGAATGGTTTTTTTGGGATGAGTTTTCTGCCCGTTATAACTTTATTGCGGTTGACTATCTTGTTTATACCAGCGAGGTGATCGGAAATATCCGTGAATCTTACCCTATTGGCTGGTTGATAGCTGGCATATTTCTGATTGTACTTACTATACTCTGGTTATTCAGGAAGCCAATTATTCGTTCTGTCGACATACGCCCAAACTTTAAGCATCGAAGTATTTCTGCACTCTTGATTTTACTAATTCCGATGGTAGGGTTTTGGCTGGCCAATAGCAAGTATAGAAATTTTAGTAAGAATGAATATGTAAATGAATTGGCGGGTAATGGAATCTTTGAGTTTGGTACCGCGTTCTGGCACAATGAACTTGATTTCTATAAGTATTATCAAACACTTCCCGATAGAGAAGCATTTACCCTTTTACGAAACGAGTTGGCAGCGCCCAATAGCGAATTTGTAGATACCAGTATATTCAATCTTGAACGTAAAATTCATTATGCTGAGTCTGAAAAGAAGATGAATGTGGTATTGATAAGCGTCGAGAGTTTAAGTGCTGATTTTATGAAAGCATTTGGTGGAGAAAAGAATATTACTCCGCAACTGGATTCTTTATCAAACGAAGGATTATTTTTTACCAACCTTTATTCCTCAGGAACCCGTACCGTACGGGGTCTCGAAGCATTGGCGTTATCGATTCCACCAACACCTGGTCAAAGTACTGTAAAACGCCCCAATAATGAAAACCTATTTTCGTTAGGTTCGGTTTTGCAATCCCGTGGGTATATTACCCAATATATTTATGGGGGGTATGGATATTTCGACAACATGAATTATTTTTTTAGCAATAATGGATATAGCGTTATTGATCGTACAGCATTGTTGCCTGAGCAAATTCATTATGCCAATATATGGGGAGTAGCAGATGAGGATCTTTTCTCTTTGTCTTTACAAACGATGGATAAAAACTACAGCAGTGGAAAGCCATTTTTTGCACAGGTGATGACGGTTTCAAACCATCGGCCATTTACATATCCTGATGGTCGGATTGATATCCCCAGTTCGAAGCAGATACGCGACGGAGCCGTGAAGTATACTGATTACTCAATTGGTAAATTTTTAAGAGAAGCAAAACTGAAACCCTGGTTTGCGAATACTATTTTTGTGATAGTGGCTGATCATTGTGCTGGTAGTGCAGGAAGTGTAAAATTACCTGTTACCGGATATCATATACCAATGATGATCTATTCTCCCGGTAACCTTCAACCTAGAAAGATTGAACAACTTACTGCACAGTTGGATATTGCGCCAACCATACTTGGTTTGCTAAAACTTAACTATACAAGTAAGTTTTTGGGGCAAGATATATTTATTATAAAACCCGGAAAGGAAAGAGCCTTCATAAGTACCTATCAGGGCCTGGGATACCTTACCAGTAGCAGGCTAGTTATTCAATCACCGGTAAGGATTATCGAAGAGTATATACCTAATTTTATTACAGGTGATGCAGAAAAAACAATGGTTACAGATAGCCTTAGAAAGATTGCAATAGCCTACTACCAATGCGCCAGTTGGCTTTTGAAGAATAAAAAATATTCCCGGTAAATGGTAGGAAAAAGAGTACTGAAATTCTTATTATTTAAAAACTGATTTTAAATAATACTATAATAATTCTTTAATCAGTTCGAGGAATGTTTTTCCATTTTAACCACGATTGATATGCCGGCCTTTCATTTCCTGTTTCGCTTTTGAGACCAGTATCTTCCCAGAATGAAAAAATATCCTGGTAAAGCCCCAGTGTTCTTAAGGTTGCGTTGCCTGCATCATAATCCTTATTACAAAACCATAATAAAAATTTCGCTTTGTGTTTGTTGCACAATTGGCAAATCATTTCTAAATAATCTTTTTGCCAGTTTTCATTTCCTTGTTTATTGAGACTATAGGAGGGAATCACTAAATTTTCTGCTATATATCCGGTTTCTGTAATCGCCATGGGTTTATTGGGAGCGAGGTTAATAAACTTTTCAAAATAATTAGCAGGAAATAGTTTTGGATCTGTATTGCCATTTGACGAGGAGCTAACGGTTACATAGGGATAGGCACTAAGGCCTATGAAATCAGTAAAAGGCAATAATTGTGCTGCATTTGAAAAGCCTTCTGAAGATTCGTCCACAATAAAACTTATAAAGAATGGAATCGAAGGATACTTCGATTTTAATTGAGGGTACACTTTACTTAAAAAATCTTTATAAAAATTAAAAGATGTCGGATCCCAAAGAGATACATTACTTTCTACCCCATAGTTTACATAAGTAGGTTGCAGCTGATCAATAAGAAAACTTATATACCTTACATAAACAGCGATGATTTTAGGATCATTAACAGGCAATTGCCGCCAATAGTTTTTGATGCTGTCAGCAACCTTGGATTCGAGGTGATAATCGGCTTTTTCTTTTCGCGTAAGATTTAATGCCGCAACACTTAGAAAAATTTTCTTTCCATTAGCAGTTTTCGATTTTCTTCTTTGCACATCCTCTTGCAAAGCAACAGGCATTTCGGTTTGCTTAAAAATTTCTT
>JBJXDV010000085.1:0-5034 GCA_046153465.1 Chitinophagaceae bacterium | reverse complement strand
TTTTTAAAACGAACTACTGGGAGGGAAAGCCCTTTTGCAGCAACCCGCCCAGGTGGTAAGTGGACGCCTTTCCCTTCCATAAAAGCATATCAAAAAAACACGCCCAGTTTCGATGCATTTCCCAGCGGCCACCTTACTACCATGATGGCATACACTACAATTATCGCCGACAATTATCCGGAAAAAAAATGGATACGACCCCTGGGTTATGCATTGATTTCACTTACGGGTTATGCAATGGTAAATACAGAAGTACATTGGATCAGCGATTACCCCCTGGCCCTTGCCATTGGTTATGTGCAGGGAAAAATAATAACGGCGCGCCATTTAAAACATAAAAAGAAAAAGGTAATTGGTTTGTAATTTCGGAGTTGAAATGTATAGCTTACCTCATTTATTTAATCCTGATATTGTTTTCTGCATCAGCTTCTAATTTATTTTCTGATTGCAAAAAATGGATCACTTGCCAGATTTTTTCTTTACTCACAGTATTTAATTGTTTTAGTAATTCAGAAACTGTAAGAGTTTTTGTTCTCGGAATTGATAGGATAGCAGCACTTATTTTTTCAAACTCTTCCGGCCTCAAGTCCTTTTTATTCTTTTTCAAACAATTGTCGCATATGCCACAGGCTTTCACAGCATGATCTCCAAAATATGCTGCAATAAAACTACTTCTGCAGCTGGTTTCTGTTAGTGCATAGTTCAAAAGAACAGCGACCCTTGCGGAGAATTGGGTTTTACGTTGCTGGTAGTTTTGATTGTTTATACTAAGATGTTCAACCGCTACCCGGTTAACAGGAAAAAATAACTGAGGGCTGTCTTTTTGTTGTTCATAGCAAACGATACGGGAAGCGCGTAATTTTTGCAGCAGCATTTTTACCGTATCCACATCGATGTTCAAAAGAAATGAAATTGATCTCTCGTAAACTCGAACCGGGTAATCAAAAATTCCTTCATAGGTACGCAATAAAATTTTTAATAAGGGTTCAAGAGAAGGATCTTCTTTCTCAAATTGATATAATCTTTCTTTTTTGCAAATAAATTGAACGGTAGATGGTAAAAAAAACTGTTCGTTATAACTCAATACGTTTTCGAGTTCCAGGGTCTTAATTGCTGCCCAAACCAAATTAGCATCTCCATTAAATTTTTTCAGGAAGTCTATCATGTCAAAATCATAATAGTTGCCTTCGCCACTGCCTGCAGGTAATTGCAAATAATTTATGATGGACTGATACATCTCCCGTATTCGTTCAATGGCTGGGAAACGTGTTTCAGCTAATTGCTCCAATTCACCCGGTTCATTTTCCTGGTAAAGTAATACGGCATACGATTTCTTTCCATCCCGACCGGCACGCCCTGCCTCCTGGTAATAGTTTTCGAGGCAGTCGGGCAAATCGGCATGTATTACCACACGAACATCTGGTTTATCGATACCCATACCAAATGCATTGGTACAAACCATGGTGCTGATATTGTTATTGATCCATGATTCTTGTTTTTGGCTCCGTACCTCATTCGTTAACCCGGCATGATAATAGTCTGATTTTATACCGTGCATTAGCAACCGATCGCTTATTTCTTTGGTTCGTTTCCGGCTTTTACAATACACCAAACTACTTCCGCTAACTTTTTGAAGAATCTCCAGTATCTTATTAATTTTCGAGTCTATCTTAAAAACACTGTACGATAAATTTGCCCGTTCAAAGGATTGTTTAAAAATAATTTTTTCCTTAAAATCCAGTTTATTGATAATATCTTCCTGAACATCAGGTGTAGCCGAAGCTGTTAAGGCCAGTACAGGTATGCCTGGTAATTCATCTCTTATTGAGGAAATTCGTAAATAGGGTGGGCGAAAATCATATCCCCATTGAGATACGCAATGCGCTTCATCCACGGCAATTAAATTTACACCTAATCCTGGAAGATACTCTTTGAATAATGCAGATTCAAGACGCTCAGGAGAGAGATACAAAAATTTGCAATTACTTTCTCCCGCAACTTTCAGGGTATTGATCACTTCTTTACGACTCATACCTGCGTAAATAGCAAATGCGGTAATATTTTTTTTTCGTAATTGTTCTACCTGGTCCTTCATCAATGCAATTAGGGGAGAGATTACCAGGCACAAACCATCACTACAAAGTGCAGGTATTTGGTAGCAAATCGATTTTCCTCCACCCGTTGGTAGTAAGGCCAACACATCCTTTCCAGAAAGAATAGAAAGGATAATCTCTTCCTGTAATGGGCGAAAAGTTGAAAAACCCCAAAACTGCCCAAGCAATTCCTGAATTCGAAGTTTGTAGTCGGGGGCGGTATCTCGATGATTAATCATCTTGCTTGGAGATGATGATATACGGAGTATTGATATGGTAGTTTTCTGAAAACATCGGGCTCTAAATTTTCTAAATGTACTTATTTCTGAATAGAATAAAATTGAGGATTTAGGCTGTTGGAGCGGTATTTCAAACATCCTGTTGGAGGCAAGATATTTATTGCCACTGCTTACAAACGATCAACTCATACTACTTTTTTTATAAACAATCGAACTGAATTAACTGCCAGTACCACATCGCTAAGCGCCATGATAAGGGCACCATAGGTGGGACCATAATGACCAAGCAATCCAAATGCAGCAATAGGGATAGCAACAATATTATAGGCAAAAGCCCAAAATAGGTTTTGCTTAATGGTGATATAGGTATGTTTGCCAAGTCCTAAAGCAGTAGGAAGATTTTTTAATCCATGATTCATCAACACCACATCTGCTGTTTGAATAGCCACCTGCGAGGCCTCACCCAAAGAAATACCCACCGTCGCTTTGGCGAGTGCTGGTGCATCATTGATTCCATCACCCACCATTGCAGTTGGAGCGATTAAACTTAAATCTGCTATTTTGATTAATTTTTGCTCAGGTGTTTGCTCTGCAAAAATTTCTTCAATACCAAGTTCTTTGGCAATTGCTTCACAATTTTCCCGCCGATCGCCGCTTAATAAAATTGTTTTAATGTTATTTTGATGAAAATAATTGATGACCGTTTTTGCCTCTGGGCGTAAATGATCGCTAACATTCACCCAACCAATTAATTGATTATTTTTTATTACATATAAATTATGAGTGTCTTCTTTTGTAAACGCTTCTGCAATTTTATACGATCCGGCTTGGTATACATTACCCAGCCTGTCGGTTGCCTTCATACCCAGCCCTTTTACTTCTTCTATCTTATCCCATCTAATTTCTTCTTTTGTTTTAAACGATTTACTAATACTAGTGGCAATGGGGTGGTTAGAGAATTTTTCGAGAGAGAAAATAATTTTCTTAAACTCAGTTTCAGATAAGGATTCATCGAGGATTTTCAAATCACTTACATCAAATTCACCAGTTGTTAATGTACCTGTTTTATCGAATACAACCTGTTTTATATTTTTAAATGTTTCGAGACTTTTTGCATTACGAAACAATATTCCGGTTTTAGCAGCACGGCCCAATCCAACAGCTATTGCTGCGGGAGTGGCAAGTCCCATTGCACAAGGGCAGGAAATAACCAACACAGCAATACTGCGCATTAAAGATTCCGTAAAATTTTGCAGTACAAAATAATTCCCGAAAAAAGTAAGGATCGTAATAACTAATACAACGGGAACGAATATCGCACTAATTCTATCGGCCAACAATTGTACCGGCGGTTTGTCTCCCTGTGCCTGTTTTACTAAATTAATAATATTGGATAATACTGAATTTTTTGCCTCCGTAATTACTTGTGCTTTGATGGTTCCATCTGTGATGATGCTGCCCCCAATTAATTTATCTTTTTGCTTTTTGGTGAGTGGTAAACTTTCCCCTGTAATGATTGCTTCATTTACAGTGGCTTCGCCCGACAATATTTTGCAGTCGGCCGGTACCTGTTCACCCGATTTAATCAGAATGAGATCGCCACTTCGTAATTGTGTATTATCAATAGGGAAAATAAGTTCCTTATGATGTTCATCGAAGGCAATCATATTGGCCATTATTTTTTGCGATTTGACCAATCGATTTAATGCACGTTGAGTGGTTTGTATAGAAGTATCTTCCAAATAGTTTCCAAGAAAAACTAACGTAATAATGGTAGCGGCTGTTTCATAAAAAAGATATTGCTGACCTTGTCCCATTAATGTTCCCACCAGGCTATAAACAAATGCTGCGGTAGCGCCAATTGCAATTAATACATTCATGTTAGGAATTCCATTCTGAATGCTCTTAAGTGCGCTTCGCCCAAAAAAACGCATACCAATAATATAAACTGGCGTACATAGGGCTAATTGCAACCAGGGATTCATCAACCAGTGACCCAAACGGTGTACTCCGGGAATCATATGGAGCATTAAAACCAAAGTAAAAGGAGAACAAATCAATACATATCGTAAAAACTTATTGAGTCGTTTGCTTGAAGAAGATGCTATTTGCTGTTCTCCTTCGCCAATTACCTTATAGCCCAGCGATTCAATTCCTTTTTGAATTTTCGTTTCATTTTCTTTCTCAACGGTATCAAAAATTACTTCACCTCCTACGAGGTTTACTTTTACGTTTTGCATACCCTGGTTGCGAAGATATTTATCGATGGTAAGCGCACAGTTGGAACAAGTCATTCCTTCCACCTTCCAATTCACTTTCTCCATTACCGGTCTAATTATTTATGATGTAAAATACTCCGGCAAAATTACATTCACCCGACCCCTTTGGCTTACCATTCACGGAATTATAAATAATACGGAGTTGCATTTCAGCTCAAATAAAAGTATTTACAACATTATATTTGCAACATGGATGTGCAATTTCATCGCAATGATATTACAGAGGCTGCAACTCTTTTTTGGAAGCATGCTGGCAATAAAAAAATATTTGCTTTTTATGGGGAAATGGGCGCTGGGAAAACCACTTTTATCAGTGCATTATGTGTTCTTCAAAAGGTTAGTAGCAGCATAAGCAGCCCAACTTTTTCGATAATCAATGAGTATAGTTGCCCCGATGGAAAAATATATCATATCGACTTATAC
>JBJXDV010000084.1:0-22707 GCA_046153465.1 Chitinophagaceae bacterium | reverse complement strand
CAGAGCGTCCCGCAGTGATTGCGGGAAGGTCGTCGGTTCGACCCCGATACTCTCCACACAAAGATTTACATACATGGTAAGTCTTTTTATTTAGCTCAGTTGGCCAGAGCGTCCCGCAGTGATTGTGGGAATATCGTCTGTTCGACCCCGATACTCTCCACTTAAATCCCTAAAGAAATACTAAGTCTTTTTTTCTTTGCGCACTCCTGTGGTTCTTTGTTAACTCTGCGTTCTTGTTTCTATTCTGGTAATTTCCTTAGCTCGGGAAGTTTTGGCGCACAAGGAATGTAATGAACCGCGAAGGGTACAGAATTTCTTCCGAGAATGAAGTAAGATCGGGTATTCGACTACGATACCATTCAGTAAACGATACATATCATTCGTAAGCGTTTTCTCATGAGTTCTTTGAGAACTTGGTGGTTCTTCGTTAGCTGTGCGTTCTGGTTTTCTGTAGGGCTAGGTTTCGAATTCAAAGCTTGCAAAGTTCATTCAGCAAGTGAGGGAAAGTCATTTGATTAACTTCGATCCTTATCGCTCAAATAGCTGCCTACTTGATAAGCTTATTTTCTTCCTTTTCGGCTAATTGGAACCTCGAGACCTGAAGAGACAAGATCGTCGTTACTACCTCAAAAGCAGGAACCTCTACATTCTAAATATCTTTTGATTGTCAGGGTAAGACTAGGATTATGGTTATCTGATTTGTGTGGTGTATACGATGATATCCTTTTTATCGTTTTACAATATAATAATATATTTAAAGTAACAGATTGTTTACAAGTACACTAATTTTCTTAACACTATTTTGCCTATCAGTTTCTTTTAATTAACAGAATAAATTTAGATTTTGTAATTGCTTTTCATTACTAATCAAATTATACCCTATGCCAAAGTCTATACTTCTAAATCTGTGCTTTACAATTATTTTAATGTCTTGTGGTTCTTCCACCAGAAAAGGGCAAAGCAATTCAAAAGTTGATATTGAGGAAACCGGAATTACTTCGTCGAACACCCTGGATCAAGGACTGGTTACTCAACTCGATTCATTAGAATTTCAAAAGCCGAAGTCGTTAATGGATTTGCCAAAATCACAGGATGGAGGCTTTGTATTATCTCAAGGTTTTTATGAAGCCGAATTTAAAAGTTATTGTTTGCAGCCTGGTACCCCGTCGCCTTCACCGAGAGATGCATATTTGGAAGGATCTGTGAGTGGGTACCGCAAAGAAATCATAAAAAGCATTTTGCGTAATTCGGAAGATAGGCCAGATCTGAATCAAAAGAATATCCAACTACTATTATGGTCAACCGTTAGTGGCTCTAATTTTGATAAGCTGCCACAAGCAGTAAAGGCAACTGCATACAGAGTATTATCATCCAAACAGATATTTGAATTAAAAGGAGGTGTTGTTGGACTTGTAAAAACCATCTCTGCTTCTTTGCCATCTGGTAACAATGACTTGAACAAGCTTTTTGAGATAGGCACAAGTTCGTACGAAGCGTTTGAAAGGATGGCAGTATTACACGAAACATCGAAAATATCTCGCCCCGAAGTAAAAACAAATCAGTGGTATCAACAAAAAGAAGGGTACTATGTCCGCTATTTCCCAAAAAGTTATCAAAATGTACGTATTCAGGTATATGTTCCTGATATGCTGATGACCGATCAGGGAAACTATGTGGTATATGATCCAGTTACCAGAGTAGCAATACCGGTAAATTC
The DNA here is from genome assembly GCA_046153465.1 of Chitinophagaceae bacterium. Lineage (GTDB taxonomy): Bacteria > Bacteroidota > Bacteroidia > Chitinophagales > Chitinophagaceae > Endoryza. Next base: position 20,990 of record JBJXDV010000084.1, on the reverse strand, counting down.
CAATGCTCAGCGATTAGGCATTGGGGGACCCGTGATTGAAATTGTGCGGGCTATCATAACGATTCCTAAAGGACCGGGCGCGACAAAGAAACTACCTCCACCAGAAAACAAAAATCCTAAAATGCGCACAAAATAACGATACTCAAAGAATCGAATTTCTATTGATCTCCTTATTACTTAATTAAATCGCGAAACAGGAAGTCGCAAAGTATACTTTCTTCTCAACCCCGCATACTGCGGGGTTTGTCATGGTTGGAGCGATCACAAAAATCTTGATAAATACTCGTAATTAGTCCATAAAGGACCCAGTAAATGATCTCTAAAAAATTAATAGTATTTCTTGGCATGTTGCTGAAAAAAAGTCTGCGATTTATTCAAATTACCATTTCCCAAATAATGAAAATCAAATTTGGCAGCGTTAAAAAAATTAGTATTTTTACACTAAATATATTAGTTATGTCAATAGCCGGAACCAATCTTAGATATCTCCGCAAATTGCGCGGTCTTACACAAGAAGAGTTTGCAAATAAACTGCGAATAAAGCGCTCTTTGCTCGGCGCCTATGAAGAAGAACGTGCAGAACCGCGTATAGACGTATTAGAAGTTGTAGGGGAGATGTTTAAATTATCGTTGGATGAACTTTTATTAAAAGATTTAAATGAAACAAAAGGAAGTTACTTAAGTAAACGGCGCGCACTTAAGCTGGCATCAAGTGGTTCGGCAGAAATTCAATTTGTACCTGTGAAAGCGGCTGCTGGTTATCTTGCGGGTTATGCAGATCCGGCATTTGTTGATGAATTAAACACCTTTACTCTTCCAATGCTTGCACCGGGAAGCTATCGCGCTTTTGAAATTATCGGCGATTCAATGTTGCCTACTCCAAGTGGTTCTGTAATTGTTGGAGAGCTTGTTGAAAGTGTGGAAGACTTGCGTGCCAATAATACCTATATCGTTATTTCACGTAAAGAAGGAATTGTTTACAAGCGGGTAATGAAAAATGCAAAAGCAAAAAATAAGCTCACATTAATTAGTGATAACCCGGCATATCAACCTTATCATGTTGATGCCGACGATGTATTGGAAATGTGGAAGGCTGCGCATATTATAAGTAAAGCTAATTCCCAGCAACGATGGGATGTTGGTCAATTAGCGAATCTGGTAAGCGACTTACACGAACAGGTTAATCAGTTAAAGAAAAAGGTGAATTAGCCAATATGCAGCAATTAAGATTGCTATCTTGTCTGGTGTATTATAATTTTAGTTTCTATTCCGGATTAGCGTTAATCCACTTCGTATTTTATGCAGATTTTTAGTAATCAATCTGTCAAATAATACAAAGTAGATTGTTTTTATTCCTCGCTTCGTATTCCGATAGCTATTTGGATTATTTTTACACTTTTAGAACTGCATGTATAAAATCGTTGTCAACATTGTTACCTTTCTTTTTTGTTGTGCCTACCTGCAGGCTCAACCTAAAAATATTCGTGCCGTAAAAATTTCACAGCCACTGCGTATTGATGGTATATTGGATGAAGCAGTATGGAACCTTGCCCCGATAGCTACCGATTTTACAACAAATACTCCTGTATTCGGAAATCCGGCTTCGTTCAAGACGGAAGTGAAAGTGCTTTACGATAATACGTCCATTTATATTGCTGCCTACATTTATGATGATGCGGCAAAAATTCGTCGTCAATTTACTCCCCGCGATCAGGAACTACGGGCCGATGTTGATTATTTTTCTGTGTTTATAGATACGTACCGCGATCGTCAAAATGCATTTCAGTTCCTGGTAACCTCGCGTAATGTACAAAGTGATACACGGGTTTCTCCACAGGCTCAAACTGATTTTGGAGTTTATGGTGATGTAAGCTGGGATGCAGTTTGGGAAAGTCGTGTTGCAATTAAAAATGATGGTTGGGTTGTTGAAATGAAAATTCCTTATTTCTCCATTCGTTTCTCCAAGCAGAATGAACAGGATTGGGGTATTCAGTTTATGCGGTTTTCGCGCAGGCTCAATGAAACTTCTTTTTGGAATCCTGTTGATCCAAACGTGAATGGATTCGCGAATCAGTTCGGTGATGTTTCCGGACTACAAAATCTTGTTCCTCCTTTGCGGCTTAGCCTTTCCCCGTATATAAGTGGAGGCTTTCGTGGATCGCCAACATTAGTAAATGGAATTAAAGGCTACAGCAATGAATGGTTGCCTAGCGGGGGCCTGGATATTAAATATGGACTAAACGAAAGTTTTACTTTAGATGCAACCCTTATTCCAGATTTTGGTCAGGTAATTTCTGACAATGTAGTAAACAATATTTCTCCTTTCGAAATTCAATTTCGTGAGAACAGACCTTTCTTTACAGAGGGAACAGAGTTATTTAATAAATCACAGATATTTTATTCAAGAAGGGTGGGGGCTGTTCCTTCCCGGTATTCTGAAATAAAAGAGGAAGTAGAAAATGGTTCGCTTACAAATTACCGGATTGATAAAAACCCTTCAGTTACCCGATTGTACAATGCGATTAAATTTTCTGGACGAACCAGAAACAATCTTGGAATTGGAGTTTTTAACGCTATTGCACAACCGGTGCGGGCTTTGTTAAAAAATAAAATAAATGGAAGAGATTCTTCTATTCTTACTGAGCCGTTAACGAATTATAATGTAATAGTATTTGATCAGGCATTAAAAAATCGCTCTTATATAACCCTTACAAATACAAACGTTCTTAGAAATGGAACCGAAAGGGATGCCAATGTTACGGCCATTGACATTGCTCTATATGATAAAAAAAATAAGTTTGGATTGATTTTAGCTCCACGCTACACGAATATATTTGATAACAATGGGGGATATGATGGCTTTAGTAATTATTTTGAATTAGGTAAAGTGAGTGGTAAATTTCGATACAGTATAACCAACAGGCTAAAAAGTGATCAATACGATCCCAACGATCTTGGCTTTAATTTATCCCCTAACGAATTCAGCACTCAATTAAATACCAGTTATAATATTTTTGAGGCAACTCCTAAATTTCTAAACCAACGATATAGCTTTTCAGTAAATCAATCTTATCTGTACAATCAGTTCGACTACCAAAAAACAACTTTAGAGGCATCGGCGTTTTTGGTCTTTAAGAATTTTTGGGACGTTACGGCCAAAACTGAAGTACAGCCTGTATGGTACAATGATTTTTTTGAATTACGTACTCCGTTGAGTAATGTAGAAAGCCCCCGAAAAAAATTGCGCAAACCTGCAAATTTTTTTATTGGCATTTCTGGAAGTAGCGATAGCCGAAAGCAACTCTTTATAAATTGGGATATTGGTTTTGCTGAAAGTCCATTGCCCAACGACCCCTACTACTCTATTGAAATTGGCAGTCGATATCGTTTTGGTGATCGCTTTACACTTAGCTTGAGTTTTTTGGGCCGTCAGGATAATGGTCAATTTGGATATTCTCTTTCCGATCCAACATTGAATGAAACGGTACTTGCACGTAGAAGATATACGGATGTTACTACCATTTTTTCAGGAACCTATAATTTTACTTCCAGAATGAATATTAGTTTTAGAGGACGCCACTTCTGGAATAAAATTGAAAACTCCAATCTCTATCGGGTATTACCAGACGGAAACTGGGTCGAACGATTGGATCTTATTGCCCGTAATTATAATGTCAATTATAATGCATTTAATCTTGATCTTTTTTTTACCTGGGATTTTCGCCTGGGAAGTCGTATTGTTTTGGGATGGAAAAATTGGTTAGGTACGGATTACGACACCTATATTAACGGAACTGTTTTCCCGGGATACCTCGATAATGCAAAACAAATTTTTTATACCCCGCATGGAAATGAAGTAACATTGCGGTTTATTTATTTTCTTAATTACAACCAATTTCTGCGTAAGAAGTAATTATAGTAGCTGGTAAATATCTTTTGCTGTCCGAAAAGTATTGCAATGAGCTTCCACAATTATTTTTATATCGGCAGAATAACCACCACCCAAAGCTACCACACAGGGGATGCCTGCTTTTTTCAAACAGTCAAAAACAAATTCATCTCTTAACTGGCAACCTTTTAAACTAACCTTAAGTTTTCCGAATTGGTCCGTAGCCAGTATATCCACACCGGAAAGAAAGAATGCAAAATCGGGTTGCTCCTTATTAATCAACAACGGAAGCGTTTCTCTTAATAATGATAAATAAGGTTGATCAGTTATTCCATCCGGTAATTCAATGTCAAGATCACTTTTTTCTTTGCGAAATGGATAATTATTTTTCCCATGCATACTAAATGTAAATACCTGCGGATTATTTTCAAAGAGTTTTGCTGTTCCATTACCCTGATGAACATCTAAATCAATAATCAATATTTTTTTTGCAAGTTGGGTATGTAATAAATAATTTGAAGCAACAGCAAAATCATTGAGCAAACAAAAGCCTTCTCCTCTTTCAGCGAATGCGTGATGGGTTCCACCGGCTATATTCAAGGATACTTCATTTTTTAAAGCATAAGTACAACAATCAATAGTGCCCATGGTAATAATAAGTTCTCTTTGGGTTAATTGGGCAGATTGTGGAAAACCAATTTGGCGCTGCTCTTTGGCAGATAATTGTTGGGTATGAAGTTTGTTGAGGTATTCTTTTGTATGTGTTAATAAAACAATTTCATCGGTACAAGTTGTCGGTATAAAAAGATTATTGGAAGATATGGTTCCCTCATAAATCAATTGCGCAGGAATTAATTCATATTTTAACATTGGAAACCGATGGCCTTCTGGTAGCGGGTGTGCATAGATGGGAGCATAGGCTATATAAAGGCTTTTGTAAATACTCATTGTAATTGGACAATCTTATTTTCAACAATCGCAAAAACAGGTTCCGAGCGTTTTGGTTCTATTAGAAAAGTACCCGTGAACTTGCTAAATGCCGGTAATACGGCAAAATGCTTACCAAAATAGAAACAAGAAAATCGTAAGGATTGTTTACCTGCTCCTTTTAAGCTTATACCAGGGTGGATATGTCCTGAAAAGAAATAAGATTGTTCTTCCCTGTTAGGATTGATAGATTTTGTGATATCGTGTGTAAAAGCAAATGGGCTTACATTCAAATACTCGGCATGAAGGGTAAGGTTAGCCTCTCTGTACCATTCGTCTTTCAATACATCATGGTTGCCTTTTACAAGTTGAATCGAAAGATGTTCGAAGTCTTTTCTCCATTTCTTAAATAAGTCAAGTTCTTTGTTGTCATCACTATGAAATAAGTCGCCTACAACAATAAGATTAACCGGTTGAAAGTATTGTATCAATTGAACCAGCCTTTGTAAGTCTTCTTTATAAATATGCTGGGGTACCGGAATTCCTGCTTTACGGAAATGACCAGTTTTACCAAAATGTAAATCAGAGAGTATGAGTGCTTTTTGTTCTTCCCAAAAAATACAACGTTCGGGCGATAGCCAAAGCTGCTGCTGATGATGAGTAAATGAAAAGGATGTTTGCATAGGTAATGTGCAACAATGTTCCAGTCGATAATAATTATTTCTTTTCGGGAATGATATTATATTTCAATGCAATCTCTTTTCTCAGGTTGTCGGCCCAGGAGGAAATAGCAAGCTTTTCTTCTGTTGTTAAAATCGCTTCTTTGTGTATCCATGTATAACTATTGAGAGGCATTTCTTCCTCTTTTACCATTTCAATAAATTCTTCGAGTTTATGATGTTGTTTTTTTGGAGTATAACTGGCAAACTCAGAAAAATTAAAATGCCGTTTTCCATCATTAACATGATTATCTAACCACCACGCAACAGGTTGCAGGTTACTGTACCATGGGTACACGGTATTATTTGAATGGCAATCGTTGCATGATTTTTTGAAGATCTCGTTAATCGCAAGAGGTACGGCATATACATGGCTTATATCATTTGCCGACAATGCTGGTGATTGATTTTTTGCAGGTCGTATGAATTGAATAACCACCAGTGTTAGCAATAGACCTATTAATATTTTTCTAATCATGTTTTACTTTATTTGACTTGTGATGCGAAGTTAAGAGTCCTTCTTTAAAAGGAAAATGATTGTAGTTGCTTCGTTAAAATTATTTATCTAATTGCAGTTGCATACGCTTTACGCGGTCGGCTAGTTTTTCTGAAGAAAGATCTTCCCGAATGCTATCCACTTTAATTGGAAAACAAAACGGTGTTAATTGCCTGGGGAAGGTGAGAATAATTTTCGATTGTTGAATACGATGCAGCATATCTCGTAATCGTATTTCTTCCATTTGTTGATCAAATACTTCCTGGTAAGCCTGCCGCAATAAGATATTAGTTGGTTCGTATTCAGAAAATACCTTGAAAAGAAGGGAGGCAGAGGATTGCAGATGCCGTGTTTTTTTATGCTCACCAGGATATCCCTGGAAAATAAGCCCTCCAATTACAGCAATATCTCTAAACTTTCTCTTCGCCATCTCGCTTGAATTAACGCTTCGTTGAATATCAGCAAATAAATTATCGGGCGAAAAAAGTTCATATACATTGCTATCGTCAACAGGTATTGCCTGATCACTTAATAATTCAAATCCGTAATCATTCATGGCAAAGGAAAAACTAATAGGTATTATTTTACTGATGCGGTAGGCTAATATAGCCGCCATCGCTTCATGTACCAGTCTTCCTTCAAAAGGGAAAACAAATAAATGAAAGCCATCTTTTGTTTCGATCTGTTCAATTAGTAATTCATCTGCCTTAGGTACATGAGACAATTTTTCCTGTAAATCAAATAAAGGTTGTAAAACTTCCAGCTCGATTTCTCTATTAATCAAAATAGCATCCGACCTCTGTATAAATGCCTGGTCAAATGTTTCTCTTAATTTCTTTCCCAAATTGGCGCTTAGTGGCATCCTTCCTCCGGCCCAACTAGGTACTTTAGATTTTTTAGCACTTGATTTTTTAACGAGTACGGTCATATCTTTAATTAGTATCAATTCTAAATTTCTCCCTGCCAGCGTAAACACATCGCCGGGTTCAAGCCTTGAAATAAAATATTCTTCAATAACTCCTATATAACCACCACTCATAAATTTTACTTTCAGCATTGAATCACTTACAATGGTTCCAATATGGAGGCGATGCCGCATAGCAATTCGCCTATTGGTAATACGGTAGCGGCTTTCAATAATTTCTACTTTTTTGTATTCGTCGTATTGCTGAAGTGCTTTTCCTCCGTCAGTAATATGAAGCAGTAAGCCAATCCATTCTTCTTTCGTAATTTGTTTATAACAATAAGTATTTTTAATTTCTTCAAATAGCTCGTCGGGTACAAAACCTTCCGAAATGGCCAATGTGCAACAATACTGGATAAGTACATCAAAACAGAGCAGCATGGGTATCCTGCTTTCAATAAGCTGTTCCCTGACCGCACACTTTAAGGCTGCTGCTTCAACCAATTCCAGCGAGTGTGTAGGAAGGAAATAGATTTTACTTACGGCATCAGGCTGATGCCCGCTGCGACCGGCTCGTTGTAAAAATCGTGCCACACCTTTTGGCGAACCAACTTGTATAACGGTCTCAACTGGTCGAAAATCGACCCCTAAATCTAAGGACGCTGTACAAACAACTACTTTAAGTTTTCCGGCATGTAAGTTTTCTTCTACCCAGGTACGTAATTCCCGGTCAACTGAACCATGATGAAGTGCAATAACACCGGCTAATTCAGGCGCTTCGTTTAGTAGTGCCTGGTACCACATTTCACTCATTCCCCGTGTGTTGATGAATATAAGAGTGGTTTTGCTTGCCTTTATAATAGGAATAACTTTAGCGACCAGTTTAATTCCTAAATGGCCCGCCCATGGAAATTTTTCTATTTCATCGGGTATTATTGATTCAATGGATATTTCCTTTTTGTTCGAAGCCTGAACAAATACCGGTTTAAAATTTTTTTGCGATGAAAGAGCAGACATCAAAACTTCCGAGGCTTCTTCGAGGTTGCCAATTGTAGCAGAAATCCCCCAAATAGAAAATTGTGGGTTTAAAGTTTGTGATTGGTTGTTTTCCTTAGCCTTTCCTTTTTCTAACCAGTCTTTCCTGCATCCAATTATTCTGCTTAGTGCTAATTCTACCTGCACACCTCTTTTACTTCCTAGCAATTCATGCCATTCGTCGATGGCCACAATCTTTAAGGTGTCGAATATTTCCGGGTATCCTTTTTGTGCCAATAATAAATGAAGACTTTCGGGCGTAATAATTAGTACTTCGGGCATTTGTCTTTTTTGTTTGGCCCGTTCATTCAAGTCAGTATCGCCATTGCGAACGCCAATTTTCCATTTCATACCCAATTCAGCAATTACTTCTACCATAGCACGTCCAATATCTTTTGCAAGGGCGCGGAGCGGACTAATCCAAATTACTTGAAGATGATTCTTAGATTTTGACTGATAGTCTTTTGGATGATTATTAATAAACTGAATCAACGCTCCAAGAAATACAGAAAACGTTTTACCGCAACCGGTAGGTGCGTTTACTAAACCGCTTTTTCCATAGTGGATATGCTCCCAGGTTTCTTCCTGGAATAAAAATGGCTGCATTGATTTTGTTAGCAGCCAATCGTTTATTATTCTATAGCCGGTCGTTTCGTTAATTTTTTTCACGAAAGATAAATCTCGATTAAGTTTTTCAAATCGCTAGAAAAATCTGGTGAGAATTTTCTTTAGATTCTATTTGTTTTCCTGCGTTGGCAATGTCAATTTTTTTATGCCACTGCATCGATTGCTACAATACTTTACTTCCGCCCAAACTTTCTTCCATTTCTTTCTCCAAACAAAAGATCGGCCGCAGGTAATGCAGATTTTTTGAGCAAGAAAGGATTTATTTCCTTTATGAGTCATTTAAAAGTAACAGGAATCATCGTCCAATGTTTAAATTAAGGATAATTTAGTTGGCAATTATTTGCTTTATAATTAGTAATGCTATTAGAATCCCGGAAATATAAAGTTTAGATTGGATTTAGGTCATCACCTCTCTGAAGCACCTGGCATTTGGTAATCGCCATTCAAGCCCGGTCATTTTTATACGCTTCAATTTCTTTTATAAAATGAATGGCTTTAGTAACGGAGGTCCATTCAGGGCTATTGAATAGTAGTTTGAACCACTTTTTATCGACATTTTTATAATTAATATTCCAGTAAAGCCAACCGGCAAAGAAAACAAATAGTAAAGTAATAGGTAAACTAATAAACCAAAACCCCGGATCTCCACTCATCACCCATTGAGGAGTAAACCAAAAACTTGTATAAAAAGGCATTTGTAAAAAGAGAACTCGTACAATTTGAAGGGTAGAAGCCTGCAGCTTTGCTATTTTTTGTTGAACAACAACTATACTTTCACTATTGTCGATTTGACGGATCCAAATCACCTGTCTACTATAAACAATGACTGCTACGAGGGTAATCAATGCAATAATTCCTGCTGAAATAATGAAAAAAACTTTAGAAAAAACTAATGAATGATAGACTAAGTATAAAAGAAATAATATCCAAACGATGCCTGCAAGAATTGCCCAAACCTTAAACCGTGCAAGAGAATTGAGTTTCGATTTTGCTTTTTGCGTTTGTATGGCTTCATACGATTTGAAATTCAACACCCATGATTGAAGATTCAATATCCTGGCTTCTTCCAGTTTCTGATCATATGCCTGCCATATATTTTTAAGTTCCATTTCGTCCATTTCTTATTGATTGACTGTTGTAAAATGTTGTTTGAGTTTTTCTTTAATACGGCTGATCTTAGTGGCCACATTTGTTTCAGTAATTCCAAGTATCTCAGCAATTTCTGCATAGGGCTTTGAGTCGAGGTACAATAGCATTAAAGCTTTGTCAAGGTCTTTCAATATGTTTATGAATTCCTGAAGGCGTTTAATATTTTCTTCTAAATCTCCAGATGAATCGTTTTTATCTTCTATGGCTGAATGATTAACTGTTATTGTTGTTATGATGTCAGATCTTTTATCTTTCCGGTAAAAAGTAATGGCTGTATTCAATGCAATTCGATACATCCAGGTAGAAAACTTATAACTTTTATCAAACCTTTTTCCAGATTTCCAAAGTTGGTAAATAATTTCTTGTGCCAGGTCTTCTCTATCATTTTTATCACGGCAATAGGTATTGCATATTTTATAAATAATACCTCTGTTAGATTGTATTAATTCTAAAAATGATTGCTGGTAGGGTTGCTGATTCATTAATGCTGAATAAACGCTTTACCTATTATTCGCAGGAATAGAATGAAAATCACAGATTCTGTGAATTATTATTTAATCAACCGGGAAGTATTCCTGTTTACGAAAATTAATTGACTAGTCATTAAAAGCTATGATTGTTATGCCCGTGTTTTTAAACGAATTCATATCCATCATTTCTTTAACACCCTCCTCAAGGCTTACAATTTTCCCTAATAATTTTTCAGGTTTCAGCCTGCCTGCTACAATCATATCCATCATTGCAGGATATTGATGGGCTTGCATGCCATGGCTACCAATGAGTTCAAGTTCACGGGCTATAACATCCGACATCGGAATAGGAGGATTTGCATCGGATCCCGATAAAAGCCCTAATTGAATATGACGCCCTTGTTTTCGTAGCGACAACACAGAATTTTTGCAGGTTTCCCAACTGCCCAGCGCATCAACTGAAATTGAAACACCTTCCTTCGAAATTTCTTTTATTGCCGCAGGAATATTTTTTATATGCCTTGCATTCAACGTATAGGCAGCACCTGTATTTTTAGCAAATTGCAATTTAGCGTCATCAATATCTACGGCTATAACAATTGCACCATGGGCGGCGGCAATCATAATGGCCGATAAGCCCACTCCTCCACAACCATGAATGGCAATCCAGTCTTGTGCTACCAGCCGACCTTGGGAAATTACTCCTCTCCAGGCTGTAATAAAGCGACATCCTAATAGAGCAGCGGTGGTATAAGAAACGCTGTCGGGCAACCGAACTAAGTTATGATCGGCATATTCAATCTTTACCAATTCAGCAAAGGATCCCCAACCGGTAAAGCCTGGTTGAAAATAGTGATCGCAAATTTGTTCCTGACCTTTTTTACATTGAGTACAATAACCGCATCCTCCACAAAATGGAACCGTAACACGGTCATCCTTTTTCCAGTTTTTAATATTAGATCCGATGATCTCAACTGTTCCTGCTAATTCATGGCCGGGTACATGGGGCAATCGAATATCGGAGTCATGGCCCTGCCATCCATGCCAATCACTTCGGCAAATACCGGTTGCTTTAACCCGAATGATTACATCGTCTGGCCCGGGAACAGGATTTGGTACCTGTACAATTTCAATCGGCGATTTAAATTTTTTATAAATGGCAGCACGCATTTTTATCAATTAACAATTGTAAGTTATCAAACAAAAACTATTCTAGGTAAGGATATTGAAATTATTTATTAATTCGGGTTATTCGAATTTGATAGATTCATCTAAAACGCAAAAAAGTTGTAATCATTTAATTTGATAAGCTGCTTTTATTTTTATATTTGGAGAACCTTTTTCGTTTTTACTAACTTATTAACGAAAACCAATCCTTTTATGAAAAGAATTATCCTAAAGCACTATTATTTTCGATTTTATATTCTTCTTATTTTTTATTGTATAATTCATACAGCGGGTGCACAAAAAAACACTACTTTTTTTTCAAGTGCAACAGCGGTACAGTATGGCTATGGAATAAAAGCAACCGCAGACTTATCAGGTGTTGAACGATTTTCTTTTCGAGTAGGCATTTCTGGAGGAATTGGTGCGTTTGTCGGGCAAAACTGGTTTTATCCGACGATCAATACAGATCTGATGTTTTATAAGGGAGGATTGGGCAGCAATTATCCTGGAAAAAAAAGCAGGAAGTGGTTGAGTATTGAATCTGTTATTTCCTATACGGCTACCCTTGGCTGGTCGAACAGAATGAATACCGTAAATAAAGCAAGGCCCGGACTCCGGAATTATCCTTTGTACTATTTTAATAATTGGACAGTTCCTTCGTTACAAAATCCTTTCAGGTATTCAGCCTCCGTTGGCGGCAATGCGGTAATCCTTTTTACCAAGAAAAAATACAACATACAAACTGTAGGATTTTTTAATGCACATATAGATCGTTTTCAGGCAAGTTATATCAACGATGGGCCACCTTTTTGGCCGCCATTGGGAGATCGGTTTGATCGGTATCATACTGGTGGAGGGTTTCTTAGTTTTCATGGAAATGATGATTGGGCGATAAACATAATAGAATTGGGCTACAATAAATTTACAGGGTATAGCCCCAGCTCTTATGAATTGAGTAATAAAATTGGAAACAGTTATGTTTTTTATAAAGATCCCAATGAAAATTATTATAATAAATCGAATCTCCACCTAACGGTAGGCAATACAGTAAAACATTGGGGAGTATCTGTGATGGTTTATAATTACCCAAGGCTTGATATTCAACATCGGATTCACAGTAATATGTACTTCCCATTGCATTTAGTGCCGTACAAGGGTTCGGTAGCAGTAGGGGGGGTGTATTATTATCAACAATCAAAAATTGGCTTGCAATGAGAAAGATAATTATCATAATAACTATTGTGTTGCAGTATAAATATATGTTGGGCCAGGCATTTAAGATGGAAGGTAAAGAGCAATCTATAGGTATGCAATTCGAGGAAACCAGGATTGATAGCACCTATAGCTTATATATAAAAAGTATTTGTAAACGAAAACAGGGAAAAGTGAACGTTCCCTGCAATTGTAAAGAACTTGGTATTATTGATCCGAAAGATATCGTAGAAAATGAATTCCTTTTTCTATCCAAGGAACATAAAAAAGTGGTAGTTATTAATTATATAAAAGATCGGGATCAAAAATTTTATAATAAATCGGCGACAGCAAAAAAATCATTGGTTAAAGGAAACGAAATGGTTGATGTAAATATTTGGTTTTTTAACCAGGCAAGGTTTGGAAATGTAGATACAGAAAAGGGCGAAGTTATTTTTCAGGAAACAACATCACCGAGAGGGAAGCACCTTTGGCAAATATCTTTCAATGAAGATAGCCTGCAAATTCATTCGGTAAGTACTTTGTTGGCAGATGGTTTTGATCAACGAAATACCGAATTATCATTGTCGCTAGTACCTGTATTTTTTAGAGCAGAACGGTACCGGATAATTTTCCAGCGTCCATATTATGGAACAGATCCACCCACTCCTGTTGTTGAATTACCGGAGAATAAAATTTCTGTGGATACGAAGGGATGGTGTGTTTATTTTATTTTTAATGAGCCAGTAAATGGAGACAATAATGTAATCCGGTTTAAGAGTAATCGGTTGTATTCGTATTATGCGGAGCGATGAGTATGTACAGGAAAAATTATTTTAATAATAGTATATGTTAATAAAATATTTCACAATCCAGGGCCTTGTACTTAGCAGTTTCTTTATTAGCAGTACACTATATAGTCAAAGCCTTTCTCAGAATTGTATGGATTGCAGGCCATCTTGCTTATGTAAATCAACAATTGGTAATAGGTATACAGAAAATGAAAAAGCAATCATTAAGTCAAATTGGTCAGATTTTGAAGGTGAGGACTTGGAAAATTCTTTTCCAATTTCTAAGAGTGCCAATATAATGAGCATTCGGTTTGATGGGCTTGGTTGCGTATACCCAACTTTTATTAAAGACAACAAGTTAAAGAGTTTGTTTTTTAATGATGGAGTTCGGCATACTGCCCTTAATGCTTTTACTTTTTATAGTATGTTCCGAAAATTTTCTGAGAATAGTTTAATTTCAAAAAATCCAGCATTTAACCAGGTTCTTAAAGAATTATCTGCAATTTCGAAAATAAATTTTAGTAATAATGATGATTCAACAATCCAGAATTTTTTCGATTTCAGAGAGAAATGGAATAGTTATTTTTTATCAGCCTTAGTAAATGAAGTGAATGATAATATTAAACAAAAGCTCATTAAGTATTGCGTGTTTTTTGTACATGGATATAATGTGCCATATAGCCTTGCCCATTTGCAAGGGAATACTTTATTCAAGGATATTTTAGATTCAATTGCGGTTGAGGAAGATCAGAAAAAAATCCTATTTATCAGGGTATTTTGGCCAAGTAACAGCAAAAAAGAAAAACTTTTCGGAAATGTTTTTTGTTCATTAAAAAACAAATTGAATTTAAATTCTGGTAAACTTTATAGTTTTATAACGAACCGGGCTTATCTTATTTCATTATCTCTTCGATCAATCATAAACCAACTTGACAGGAATATTTCAATCAACCTTGTTTCGCATTCATTTGGTGCAGTAGTTACTACTGGAATAGTATTACATCCTATTAACAAAATCAAGAAACTTGATAGAGATAGTCCTTTCAATAAAAAAATTATAAGGGCCTTCGATACAATTTCAATTCCTTCTCAAAAAGTATCTCTCTTTTTAAGTGCTCCCGGCATACCAGGAAATACAACGTTCTGTGTATTAGATAAAGAAAAGAATAAAGACAATTATTTCTATATCGGATATAATAATAAGGATATGGTTTTGAAAAAGAAAAATGTTCCTTTTTTAGGTTGGTTTCTTACTGCTAAAAAAAGAAATTCTACAACATTGGGTTGTAATTGGAGGGGTGAGATTGATAGCGTAAAAGCAATTGTTGATAAGGTTGGATTGAGCGATAACTTCATATATTGTCAAAATGGTCTTAAAAAAAATCACGACTTTTTTTGTTACCGGCTTCAAGAACCCTTTAAAAGGAATTTTGGTAATTATGTTAGAACAAATCTTATAAGCAGATAGTAAATAGCTGATTTTTTAAACAATATTATTTCCCATTGAATTTTTTGTTTTAGAACTCTTATGCTGACGACATGCGCAAGAGGCAATAATGATAGATTTTGTCTCCTGACTGACAATTATTTATTTTTATACCCCATAGATAATCCTGTATCACCCGTAACTTTTAATTCAACCGATGCAGTATCGTTCGATTTGTTGGCAATAACAAGCGCTGTGTTTTGTTTGCTTAATCAATCATTCATTTTAGCGGGGAATTCTCAGCATAAAAAAATCCCGTATCAATAACGATTCGAGATTTTTTTATGGTCAGGCCGGTTATCCGTTCCTGTTAATACAATTCAAATCTTCAAAAGCTACTTCCAATCGTTTTGAGAAATTTTCTTCGCCCTTACGTAACCAAACACGCGGATCGTACTGTTTTTTATTAGGTTTGTCGGCTCCTTCAGGGTTACCAAGTTGCCCCTGCAAATAAGCTTCAACTTTCTTATAATTATTCAATACTCCTTCCCAGAAGGCCCATTGCAAATCGGTATCAATATTCATTTTAATTGCGCCATATCCTATAGCTTCACGAATTTGATGTTGCGGAGATCCACTTCCACCATGAAACACAAAATAAACAGGTTGCGGACCCGTCTTCAATTCTTTTTCAATATATACCTGGCTGTTCTTTAATATTTCCGGACGCAGTTGAACATTACCCGGGCTATACACACCATGTACATTACCAAAGGCAGCGGCTACGGTAAACAAACGGCCAACTTTACTTAACTCTTTGTAAGCAAATGCCACATCTGTCGGCTGTGTATAAAGTTTAGAATTTTCTACATCACTGTTATCAACCCCGTCTTCTTCACCGCCTGTAACACCGAGTTCAATTTCAATACCCATACCGAGGGGTTGCATTCGTTTGAAGAATTCAACACAAGTATGAATATTTTCTTCAAGAGGTTCTTCGCTTAAGTCGAGCATATGACTGCTAAAAAGAGGAACTCCTTTTTCTTTTTTGTAATCAATACCTGCATCAATCAATCCGCTGATCCAGGGCAGCCATTTTTTAGAAGCATGATCCGTATGCAAAATAACAGGTACACCATAATACTTAGCTACATTATGAATATGCAGGGCGCCTGATACTCCCCCGGAAATATTTGCCTGCAGTTTATCATTCGACATTCCTTTGCCTGCAATAAATTGTGCACCGCCATTTGAAAATTGAACGATTACCGGCGAATTTACTTTTGCAGCAGATTCAAGTGTTGCATTAATGGTGTTGGTGCCGATTGTGTTTACAGCGGGAATGGCAAAATGATTTTCTTTAGCATCTTTGTATAGTGCTTCCAGCTCATCGCCAAATAACACCCCGGCTTTGTATTTACTCATGGTGGTTTATAAGTTTTGGTAAGCGAAGGTAGCGGTTGATAATTGTATTTAAAAATCAATATCCCGACTAGTGTTTGGCTTAGTTTGTGGTTTGTAGTTTGTAGTTTATGGTTTGTAGTTTCTTACGTGTATCTTTTTTATAGGATAAGCAAAACTTATTTTTTGAAAATAATCTTTCGTTAGCGATAAAGGTATAGCCTTTAATAACTGATAAGCTGGCAGAACGATAAACTACAAACCATAAACGTTACTCAATCTTCCGACTTGCTTTTCATTTTTGGAATCAGCATTAAATTTTTCTGCAGGGTTTGTTTCAAATTTATCTTTAATAATTTTCCCATAGAACTTGCTTTTTTAAAAGGCGACTTATTTTCATAAAAAGCACTTAGCTCTGTGGTTAATTGTTTTAATTTTTCTGGCGTTGAAATTGTATCCACCGACATAATATCCAATAGTTCTTTGATACGGTATCTTGCTGATGCAAGCCGAAAAGTCATCAGGGTTCTTTCCTCGGCCTGGTATTGTTCAATGGAATCTTTATTTAATAATTGCAGGGAAAGATCTACAAAAGCTTTGTTTTCTTTGAAGAACTGAGGAAGGTATAAACTCTTTCTTCCTTCATAGCTTTGCTGGTCGAAATCAATTGCACGTATCCGGTATTGAAAATCTTCTATATCTGGTGTAATATCTACTACAAAATTATAACTGCGCATGTCACCTAATAAGCGAACAAAACACCGTTCATTAAATTTTACAAATTCTTTTACCAGTCGTATTTTATTAGTATCCGGATTCTCGAGGTAGTTTTTTATAAACAAATCACCCGGAACGCCGGGTATATGTTCTTCCACTAATGTATTAAGATGTGTAAAGAAGGTGATGCGATTGGGAGAGAGAATATGTTCCAGTTCTAATCCATAAACGCGTGAGGCATCTGCTATCTTAATATAATAATGATCGTAATTATCGTTGAATTTATTAACGATACGGATGCGGAAAGGATGGGAGTTGCCAAAAGTGCAGTAATCAATGCGGGCAACATCAAGATGTTTGGTAAAAGTGAGGTCGCCTTCTGTTTTTAAGATAGCATATATTTTTATAAGTCCGGTTCGGATAAAATTCCATTCACGCATATCATAACTAACGCTTTCCCATAGGGTATCTTTCCCATTTTTATCATTGATCGGCACTGCATAGGTATAATGAAGCAGGTCTTTATAGGTTACCGGTAAAACCACTTCACGGCCATGATGATTCAGGTAATTGCGTAATTGTTCGCTCACCGGAAACATTGGTTTTTTCCGGGAAGGTTTATTCGGCTGCTGATCGTTGGATTCTTTAGTTGCAATAAGGCTCATGGAGGTTTGTAAACTTATAAATGGAAACGGTTGTTTTTTCTATTTAAAGATAATCGCTTTTCATGCTATGGACGATGCTAGGCCAAACATTATTAAGTGAAATTCGAAGCTTGAATATTTGCATTCTTATTTTATAGTACTAAAGGCGCAGATGCTTTGATGGTTGTAGTAATAGGTTGGTTGTTTAGATGTAATAATTGTTGATCAACAAGAACCAGTTTAAGAGCTATAAAACAAAAAACCCTTGTCATAAAATATAACAAGGGTTTTAATACACCTGTACCCGGGACGGGAATTGAACCCGTACGAACCTTACGGCTCACAGGATTTTAAGTCCGGCGCGTCTACCAATTCCGCCACCCAGGTAGCCGATAAAAAAAGGCGTGAGATTCTCACACCTTTATCCATCAGAGCGGAAGACCGGGCTCGAACCGGCCACCCCGACCTTGGCAAGGTCGTGCTCTACCAAATGAGCTACTTCCGCTTATTATAAAGAACTTTTTTATAGGAATGCAAAAATAGGAATTGTTTAATTCCTGCAAAATATAAACCCTGCATTTTTTACTTATTTGTATTTAGGCGTGTATTCTGAACTGGGTTGAATAGTAACTTCCGGTCTTCCTTTATAGCTTTTAGTATACAAACTAAATGCGCATCCAAATGTGAAAGCGATAAAAAGTAAAACCTGTAAGTAAAACAGGAAAACAGAAGAATTAACCCAACTGTGTTTGAAATCTTTGCTTTGAGAAGCAGATGCAGATTGCTGTTCCATAGTAACCAATTAATTAGCTTACAAAAATAATACTTCGATGCTAAAAATCAGCTTTTGTTTTCAACAATTTCCGAGAATTTATTCTTTCCCTCTATGAAATGTTTCCATACCACACTCTTTGGGAAATATCCTTTCCATTTTTTATTTCTTTTATCCGGAAAAATGCTCGACGATCGTTTTAAAAATAACCATTCTAAAAATGCCCCGTGAGCACGGATCACCGCTATAAAGTAAGTGCCTTGTCCGGCAAATAAAGATTTTGTGGCAGATACTCCATCCAGTACAAACCGCCACGAAATTTTTAAAAATACTTCCGAACCCGTTAAGTTTTTTGCAAGCATTACCAGGTTATTCCTGAAATTTAAAAATACTTTTTGCGAGTTACCTTTTGGCAAGGTACCGCCTCCAACATGATATACCACTGATTGCGGACAGCAATAGATTAAATATCCCGCCCATTGCAAACGCCAGCAAAGATCAATTTCTTCCTGGTGCGCAAAAAAATATTCGTCAAAACCTTTCATTTCATGAAATTGATTAGCACGAATAAAAAAAGCAGCGCCACTCGCCCAAAATACAGGTGCAGCTTCATTGTACTGACCCTCATCTTTTTCGCACACATCAAAAATCCTTCCTTTAGCGAATGGATAACCGAAACGGTCGAGCCATCCACCACAGCCTCCGGCGTATTCAAATAGCGTTTTGTTATTATATTGTAACACCTTAGGTTGGCAAACTGCAATATTTTTATTGGATTCAAGTAACTCCATACAAGGCTCTATCCAGCCTGGTTCAACTTCCACATCAGAATTAAGTAAAACAAAGTAATCTGCCTTTACTTGTTTTAATCCCTCATTATACCCTTTGGCAAAACCATAATTAACAGGTAAACGAATTATTTTTATGGTTGGAAATTTATTTTCAACAAAGTTCACCGAATCGTCCGTAGATGCATTATCTATGATAACAATTTCCTTATTTGGATAGGTAGTATTCAAAATCGAAGGCAGGAATTGATCCAGGTATTTACGCCCGTTCCAGTTTAGAATGACTATGGAAACTGATGGATTCAAAAAAAGAGTAAATATAGTTCAAAAAATATCGGATGCAAAGGAATGGTTTTTATAAATTAGTTGAATGATTCAACCGTTTTTTAACTGGAGAACAGGACTTGCGATCATTGCAATTGCTATAGTAAGTGGTACAATTATCTATTCACAATTGCTTGCAAAAAAGATTGCTGGCGAAGAAAGACAAAAAGTTGAACAGTGGGTGGAGGCGGGAAAGCTAGCAGTACAGGACACTTCAGGCCTCAGCGATCGGCTGGTTGCTGCTATTATCACAGCTAATAATACGATACCGATCATTGAAACAAATGAGAAGGAGGTCATTATGCAGCATGTAAACCTCGATTCTTCGAAAGTCGCCAACGATACCGGATATGTGAAAAGACAGCTCAATCAATTTAAAGCTCAAAATGAATTACCGATTACCTGGATTGATCCAGGCGATTCGTCAAAAATAAATTTCTATTATTACGGGCATACCAGCCTGTTAAACCAGGTGCGTTATTACCCATTGGTACAATTGCTGATTATTGCACTGTTTACGATCATTACGATTACAGCATTAACAACAAGTTTTCGATCTGTGCAAAATAGGGTTTGGGCTGGAATGGCAAAGGAAACTGCCCATCAATTAGGCACTCCGTTGTCTTCTTTACAGGGCTGGGTAGAAATGATGAAAGACACACCAGGCAACGAAAAAATGGTGGAGGAAATGAGTAAAGATGTTGATCGGCTAAAGTTAGTATCCGATCGTTTTGGTAAGATAGGCAGCAGTCCGCAATTAGAAAATAATGATATTATTTACCAGGTTGAAAATATGGTTGAATATATACGAAAACGTGCTCCCGGAAAAGTACAGTTCATAGTACAGAATAATGCAAATTCTCGTTTGTTGGTACCTGTTTCACCGCCGCTGTTCGATTGGGTTATTGAAAATTTATTGAAGAATGCATTGGATGCAATGGATGGAAAAGGTTCTGTTATTGTTGCAGTAAATGATACGATAAACCAGATTACCATTGATGTTACTGATAACGGGAAAGGAATTGCCCGTCAAAATATTGGCAAAGTATTTAAACCAGGGTTTACTACAAAAAAAAGAGGGTGGGGGCTTGGGTTAAGTTTATCAAAACGAATTATTGACCAGTATCATAAAGGTCAGTTGTTTGTTAAACATTCGGAGGTTGGAAAAGGAACTACATTTCGTATTGTTTTAAATAAATAGTTGGTTATTTTTGATGCCCGTTGTAATTGATTTACGGATTAGAATTTTATGTTTTTGATAAATAAGATTTCAAGTAAATTATTTAATAATTCTAATTGAAGTAAAAATGCCCGGGTGTTGAAATTGGTAGACAAGCCACCTTGAGGTGGTGGTGCTGGAAACGGCGTGCTGGTTCAAATCCAGTCCCGGGCACAATACAAAACCTCCGAATAACGGAGGTTTTTCTTTGAATAGCTGTTGTTTTTCTTATTCAACCAAATGCTGCTTATTTTAATTTAGGAGAAATATTTTGAACAGTGTTTTTTGAAGGAGTGTTGAAACCTGCCTGCCGGCAGGCAGGTTGGTAGACGGC
>JBJXDV010000083.1:0-14790 GCA_046153465.1 Chitinophagaceae bacterium | reverse complement strand
GTTGTTAACAATGTGGAAAAGCCCCGCCATGTGGCGGGGCTTTTACTAAGCGTGGATTTTTCTCAATTATAAATTACCGCGCTTTTCCTGCTCGCGCTCAATAGCTTCAAACAATGCTTTAAAATTTCCTTTCCCAAAACTTTGTGCTCCCTTACGCTGAATTATTTCGAAAAATAATGTTGGTCTGTCTTCAACAGGCTTTGAAAAAATCTGCAATAAATATCCTTCCTCATCTCTATCAACTAATATTCCTAGTTCCCGAAGTGGTCCAATCTCTTCATCAATTTTACCTACCCTTATCGCCAATTCTTCATAGTAGGAACCAGGTACTTGCAAAAATTCGACTCCCCGGTTGCGCAACTCCGTTACTGTTTTTACAATATTATTGGTTGCCAGTGCAACGTGCTGGCAGCCTTCGCCATCATAATAATCAAGGTACTCTTCGATCTGGCTTTTCTTTTTTCCTTCGGCTGGTTCATTAATAGGAAACTTAACAAATCCGTTTCCATTACTCATCACTTTACTCATGAGCGCCGAATATTCTGTGGAAATATCAGTATCATCAAAGGTTAATATATTTCGAAAGCCCATCGTTTCTTCATAAAATTTTACCCAGGGATTCATTTGGTTCCAGCCTACATTACCTACACAATGGTCAACATACAATAGCCCAGTATCTGGTGGATTAAAATTAGATTTCCATTCCTGGTAGCCCGGTAAAAACACACCAGTATAATTTTTTCTTTCAACAAATAAATGCACCGTTTCTCCATATGTATGAATACCACTCAGCACTACTTCACCAAACTGATCTTTTAAACAAACAGGTTCTAAATAATTTTTTGCACCCCGGCTGGTAGTCTCTTTCCACGAATGTGTAGCATCGTTTACTTTCAACGCAAGTACTTTAATGCCGTCGCCATGCTTATAGATATGATCTGCTATTTCATTTTTGCCTCGAAGAGGAGTAGTAAAAACAAAAGTGAGTTTATGCTGGCGAACGGCGTAACTCGCTCTGTCTTTTACCCCTGTTTCCGGCCCCGAATAAGCGAGGCTTTGAAATCCAAAAGCTGATTTATAAAAATGAGCGGCCTGTTTTGCATTACCTACATAAAACTCAACATAATCAGTTCCATCCAAAGGAAGAAAATCGGATATGGTTTTATGATTTTTATCGGAAAAACTAACTGAAGACATTGTAAAATTTTTAAGTCCGCTTATGAAGACATTGAATAACGAAAAACTTATTTTAAGAAGGGAATGTTTAGTTTATATCAAGGTTACAGAATTAGAATTGCCATTCTATAACGAACAGAAGCCGGTATCCATTGCCAGCGCTTCCATTAATAAACTAAAGTTGGAGCGCTTATCGAAGAAATGTTTTTTGGGGAAATCAGGGCGCATACGGCGAAGATATAAAAAATTGGTCACCAAAAACCCATCGGTTTGCAGAGTAAATAATGAAGGGTACGCTTATCTTTGCCACTCAATTTTTAAAAATGAAGATAGGTATATTAGGTGGTGGCCAATTAGGTAGGATGTTGTTACAGGCGGCGGCAAACTACCCGGTAGAAACCTATCTAATGGAAAATGATCATGAATGTCCGGCGGCCCATCTTTGCCACCATTTTATTTTAGGTGATATCAAGGATTTTGATAGTGTTTATAATTTTGGAAAACAGGTCGACGCAATTACCATTGAAATAGAATCAGTAAACGTGGAAGCATTGGCTAAACTTGAGGAAGAAGGTATTAAAGTATACCCCAAACCCGCAGCGCTTCGAATTATTAAAAACAAGATTCTTCAAAAACAATTCTACAAGGAATTAAGCCTTCCAACAGCAGATTTTATCGTTACTCAAACTCTTGCCGAGTTAAGTCAGCATATAAAATTTCTTCCCGCTGTTCATAAAATTGGCATGGGCGGATACGATGGGCGGGGCGTGCAGGTTATAAAAACGAGCGATGATATTTCAAAGGGATTTGATGCACCAGGTGTTTTGGAAAAGATGATTCCAATTGATAAAGAAATTGCACAAATTGTAGCTATTAATGAAAAAGGAGAAACAGCCCTCTACCCTGCTGTTGATATGGTATTCGATCCAAATCTAAACCTGTTGAAATATCAAATATGCCCGGCGCTAATTCCAGAAAAGACACTTTGGAAAATTGAGGCTATTGCGATATCGGTAGTAAAAGGATTAAAAAGCCCCGGAATATTTGCCGTTGAATTTTTTACAACCAAAGAAGGCGATGTATATGTAAACGAAACCGCACCAAGAGTACACAACAGTGGTCATCACAGTATTGAAGCGAATTACAGTTCGCAATTTGATATGCTTTTGCGCATTATGCTGCGATATCCATTGGGCAATACGGAAGCGATTCTGCCCGCAGCAATTGTAAATTTATTAGGGGCAGAAGGTTTTAATGGAAAAGCCCTTTATGAAGGGTTGGAAGAAGTATTAGAAATGGATAATGTTTTCGTGCATATTTATGGAAAGAAAATTACAAAACCAGGAAGAAAAATGGGTCATATCACTATTTTAAGCAACGAAAAGCAAGAACTTATACATAAAGCACGTCATATAGGACAGTTATTAAGGGTAGTAACTATCTGATTTGCTTATTTTAGATAACTACTTATCCTGTAGGTGAGTTTATATCAAATCCTTTCATTTACTTTTATACCGATTTAAAATTGCATATGAGTAAAATAGTTGTTGCCATAACCAGTACCCTGGTATTTTTTTTACTATTCGCTTCTTGCAAAAATGAGCAGAAAACAAAATTACCTGTGACTGTGGGCGCTATTAAAGCCGAGGCCTTATCGGTAGAGGCCATTATTGCAAAACCAACTTCTCTTTCAGCAGTCATTGAAGTACCGGGTAGCTTACTTCCCTTTGAAGAAACAGATATTCGCTCAGAGATATCTGGTAGAATTGTACAACTTAATGTAAAGGAAGGGGTGAATATTTCAAAAGGAGCACTACTGATAAAATTGTTCGATGGTGATTTGCAAGCCCAACTGCGAAAATTGCAGGTACAATTGCAGATCGCCGAAAAAACTGCAGAGCGTCAAAAAAAACTTTTAGAGATTGGTGGCATCAGCCAACAGGAATATGATCTCAGCGAATTGCAGATCAACAACCTTAAAGCTGATATAGAATTGATAAAAGTAAATATTACCAAAACTGAAATTAGAGCACCGTTCAATGGCAGGATTGGTTTAAAAAATATTAGTATGGGCGCCTATATTTCTCCGGCCAATATTATTACCACAATAAGCCAGGTAAATAAATTAAAATTACAATTTACTATTCCGGAAAAATATGGTTCGGTTGTACAACGCGGTCAGGAAGTGCAGTTTTTATTAGATGGTTCTTTAACAACCTACAAGGCTACTGTGATGGCTACAGAATCATCAATTGAAGAAAATACCCGAAGCATGACTGTTCGTTCCGTGGTGAATGCCATTGATAAATTTCTGGTGCCCGGTTCATTCGCAAAAGTAAAAATGACCCTTGGCAAAAATGAAAATGCGTTGATGATACCAACGCAATCTGTAATTCCACAGGGAAGAACTAAACAGGTAATATTGTTTAAGGCAGGTAAAGCACTGTTCGCGACCATCACCACGGGTGTTCGGGACTCTGCTAATATCCAGGTATTAACCGGTATAAATAATAATGATACCGTTATAATCACCGGATTACTATTTATTCGCCCAGGCAGTGATGTAACCTTATCAAAAGTACAATGACAATTAACTTGTGATAAATGAATTTATCAGAACTAAGTTTAAAAAGGCCCGTTCTTGCGATTGTTTTTTCCATTCTTATTTTAATATTTGGGGGAATTGGTTTCACGTTTCTGGGTGTGCGGGAGTATCCGGCAATTGACCCGGCAGTTATTAACGTACTCACGTCTTATACAGGAGCCAACGCAGAAATTATTGAACAACAGATTACCGAGCCGTTGGAAAAGGCAGTGAATGGCGTACAGGGTGTTCGCAATATTACTTCCTCAAGTGCGCAGGGAAGCAGCAATATTACGGTAGAGTTTGACCTGGAAGTAAATTTAGAAAGAGCGGCTAATGATGTTCGTGAAAAAGTTGGGCAGGCACTGAATACACTTCCTCAGGATATAGACGCCCCTCCCATTGTAAGTAAAGCCGATTCAGATTCGGACCCAATTATTTTTTGCCAGATTCAGAGCCAAACGAAAGGGCTACTGGATCTAACCAATTATGCAGAGAACGTTGTTCAGGAAAGACTGCAAACAATTAATGGGGTAAGCGGTATCAGAGTTTTTGGCAGTCGTTTTGCTATGCGACTGTGGATAGATCCTTCCAAATTAGCTGCCTATAAACTAACGATACCAGACATACGAGCCGCATTGGATCGGGAAAATATTGAATTGCCCGGCGGAAAAGTAAGGGGTAACAATACAGAAATGACTGTAAAGGCTTATGGCAAACTTACTTCAGAAGATGATTTTAATAACTTAATAATAAAAGAGGATGCCAGTAGTATTATTCGCTTCCGCGATTTAGGAAATGCGGTGTTAGGTCCAGAAAATGAGGAAAGCGGTTCACGTAAAAATAATTTCCCGTCAGTTAACCTGGGCATCGTTGCCCAACCAGGGTCAAACCAAATTGCTATTGCAGATGAAGTATATAAACGACTTGAGGAAATTAAAAAAGATATGCCCGCAGATATCCTTTTAGAAGTTGGATTTGACCGTACCATTTTTGTTCGAAATGCGGTAAAAGAAGTAAAAGAAACATTATTAATTGCAATTGGGTTAGTGGTCATTATTATTTTTCTTTTTTTTAGAGAATGGTCGATGGCCTTTCGACCACTCATTGATATCCCTGTTGCATTAATTGGTTCTTTTTTTATCATGTATATCGCAGGGTTTTCTATTAATGTACTTACCATGCTTTCCCTCGTTTTAGCCACCGGGTTAGTAGTGGATGATGGGATAGTAGTTACGGAAAATATATATAAAAAGATGGAACAGGGCATGGATAAATATAAAGCTGCCCGCGAAGGTTCTAAAGAAATTTACTTTGCCGTTATTGCAACCTCTATTACTCTCGCGGTTGTTTTTCTTCCTATTATATTTTTAGAGGGTTTTGTAGGTCGCCTTTTCCGGGAATTTGGAATTGTGGTGGCAGGGGCAGTAATTATTTCTGCATTTGTTTCCCTGACGCTTACGCCTGTTTTAAATATTTACTTAACGAGTTCAAACAAAAAGCATTCATGGTTTTATCGGATTTCGGAGCCATTCTTTTCCGGTATGGAAAATATGTACCGAAACTCACTAAAATGGTTTATGCGTTTGCGATGGTTTGCGTTTGTAATAGTAGCCGCCTGTGCAGCTATTATTTATTTTATAGGCAAAGGACTTCCGTCAGAGTTGGCGCCACTCGAAGACAGAAGTCGTTTACGGGCAAGTATCTTAGCCCCTGAAGGAACTGATTATGATTATATGGACAATGTGGTGAAGGATATTAATCAACTTCTTATTGATTCGATTCCTGAACGAAGAATTCTGCTTTCGTTTGCACCAAGTTTTTCCGGCACCGGCGGAGTAAATTCTGCTTTTTTAAGTATGGGGTTATATGATCCAAAAGAAAGAAAATTATCACAGGATGAGGTTGCGAAACATATGAATAAAATGTTTACGCGCTACACCAATGTTCGAATCTTCACCGTTCAGGAGCAGACGATTTCTGTTGGTTTAGGATCACGGGGATCCTTACCTGTTCAATATGTGGTTCAGCATCTCAACTTTGAGAAACTAAAAGAAAAAATGCCCCGTTTCATTGAAGAAGTATCGAAGAGCCCGGTGTTCCAGGGATTTGATTTAAACTTAAAATTTAATAAACCTGAATTGCAGGTTACCATCGACAGGTTAAAAGCAAGTGAATTAGGTATCTCTGTTCTCGATATTTCTAATACAATACAACTCGCTCTCAGTGGAAGAAGGTTTGGTTATTTCATCATGAATGGAAAGCAATACCAGGTTATTGGCCAGGTTGAACGGGATGATAGAGACGAACCATTAGATCTGAAAGCATTTTATGTACGTAATCGTTCTGGTGATCTGATTCAATTAGATAACGTAGTGACGATTACTGAGACCGCCAACCCTCCTACTATTTTTCACTTCAATCGGTTTAAGAGTGCAACGGTTTCGGCTGGGCTTGCCAGTGGAAGAACGCTGGGTGATGGAATAAAAGAAATGGAAAGAATTGGAGCCAAAGTACTTGATGACTCTTTCACCAAATCATTAAGTGGTGCTTCGAGAGATTTTGCAGAAAGTTCATCCAATACTTCATTTGCCTTTTTGCTCGCGCTGGTATTAATTTATCTTGTACTTGCCGCACAATTTGAAAGTTTTATCGATCCGTTTATTATCATGATTACGGTTCCGCTGGCCCTGGCAGGCGCCGTATTAAGTTTGTATTTGTTTAAACAAACTTTAAATATATTTTCGCAAATTGGAATAATTATGCTTATTGGGTTGGTTACTAAAAATGGAATATTGATTGTTGAATTTGCAAATCAAATGAGGCGCAAAGGGGAAATGAAAATACCTGCTGTTGTGAATGCGGCAGTTGCGCGTTTAAGACCCATATTAATGACAACGCTCGCTACTACATTAGGTGCCCTTCCCATTGCTTTATCGTTAGGTTCAGCCGGTAAGAGTCGTATTCCACTCGGCATTGTAATTGTTGGAGGCATGCTGTTTGCCCTCGTATTAACCTTATATGTTGTTCCTGCATTGTATACCTTCTTATCAACAAAAAAGAAAGCCCAGCACAATGAGGAGAATTAACTTCATTCTTTTATTTCTATTACCTGTTGTTGCATTCACTCAACAAAATGTATTAACACTTGAAGATGCTATTGGAGTTGCCCTCAAGAATAATTACAATATCTTAATGGCAAAAAATGATTCATCAGGTTTTGCATTGGATAAATCATATATCAATGCGGGCTTTTTACCAAGAATAAATGCAAGTGCCCAGAAAGTATGGAATACCAACGCACAAAAACAGGAACTGCAAAATGGAACCAAGAAAGATACTTCAGGCATTAAATCAAATAACTTGCAGGCTTCATTAAACCTGAACTGGACATTGTTTGATGGAATGAAAATGTTTATTACAAGGGAAAAAATTATTCAGTTTGAAAGGTTAGGTGGACTTGCCGTAAAGAACCAGGTAATAACTTCCGTAGCATCAATAGTAAATACGTATTTTAATATTGTTCGTTCCAAGCTACAACTCAAAGCAATAGACGAACAAATATCTATCAATGAAGAAAGAGTAAAATTGGCTGATCGTAAATTTAGTGTGGGGTTAGGTGCCAAACCCGAATTATTGCAAGCCAAAGTAGATTTGAATGCACGGAAGGCTGCAAGGCTTCGGCAATTAACCGTCATTGAACAATTAAAGCAAGAGTTAAACCAACTCATGGCATTGTCGCAACCCATCACCTATGATGTAATGGATAGTATTCCTATCAACACCTCCTTGCAATATGCTGACCTGCAAAATGGAATTGTCAATACCAATCCAACTATTTTAATTGCCCGGAAGAATATTGAAATTTCAAAATTAATTGTGAGGGAAAGAAAAGCTGAGCAGTTTCCTATTCTCACTTTTAATTCAGCGTACAATTTTAACCGTACGGTGAACAAAGCTGTAATCAATCAGTTTACCCCGTTGTTTAATCAAAACAGAGGATTGAACCTTGGATTAGGGCTTACTGTTCCTATTCTCAATAATTTTAATACTAAACGACTGATTCAACAGGCGCAACTTGATGTGCAATACCAGGAATTATTTTTAAACAATCAATTAAGCCTGGTAGATCTTGCTTTGAGTAATGCATTTAAAGATTATGAACTGGAGAAAAAATCGCTGGTACTGGAAGAAGAAAATATTTTATTAGCAAAGGAAAATGTAACTATAGCGCTAGAACGTTTTAAACAGGGTGTATCAACCTATCTTGAATTACGTGAAGCCCAAATAAGTTTGGAACAGGCCTATGATCGATTGATTGCTGCACGATATAATACCAAGATTGCAGAAACCGAATTATTGAAATTGAAAGGAGATTTGGTGAGGTAAAAATAATCTTAGTGAGTTTTTTGACGGTTTGAAGTCAATTCAGTACAAACTTCTTCCTATGGCTACAATATGTCGCTTCGAAGACTTAGAAGTATGGAAAAAGCTCGTGAGCTTTCGCAACATGTTTATCAATTGACATTAACTGAACCAATCAAAACTGATTTCAGGATAAAGGATCAAATGCGTGGTAGCGTTGGATCTATTATGGATAACATAGCAGAAGGTTTTGAAAAAGGAAGCAGACTGGAATTTATCAATTCCCTTAGCATTTCAAAAGGCGAAACAGGCGAACTAAAATCTCAATTATACCGCTGTCTTGATAATCAGTATATATCAATGAATTATTTGAAGAATTGTATAATTTAGCTGATCGAATAACTAAAATGTTAACTTCATTTATCAGTTACCTGAACTATTCAAAAACAAGGGGGCAGAAATTCAAAAACAGATCTGGCAATGAGTGAACCAAAAACTAAAAACTATAAACCACAAACTATTGAGGTCGGCATCATCATGGGCAGCGATAGCGACCTTCCGGTTATGCAGGGTGCTGCTGATCTTTTGAAAGAATTTGGAATCGGTTATGAGTTAACGGTAGTGTCAGCGCATCGAACTCCGCTTCGCATGGTTGAATATGCCGAGAAAGCAAAGATAAGAGGCTTGAAAATTATTATTGCAGGTGCGGGGGGTGCAGCACATTTACCCGGCATGGTTGCATCTATCACTACGCTGCCTGTGATTGGTGTTCCCATTAAATCTTCAAATTCTATCGATGGCTGGGATTCGATATTATCAATTTTACAAATGCCCAATGGAATTCCGGTTGCAACAGTTGCATTAAACGCTGCTAAAAATGCTGGCATACTCGCTGCCACTATATTGGGAGCATTTGATTCTTCTATTGGTGATAAGATAGCGGAGTACAAAAAAAATATGGACGCTGAAGTATTAAAAAAAGTAGAAAAATTAAAATCAGATGGGTGGCTAAATGGTTTTGACTAATCAACCAGTTATTAAAACCTCGATAAATTCGAAATTATTTAACTTGTTCATAGAATAAATTCAAAGGCTGTTTCCTTTTCTTAAAGAAAACAGCCTTTATTTTTGAATTACAACAAATTAGTTTTTTATTCTGGCTTTATTAAGTAGTATCATTTGGTTGGTGGAGGAACGATAATATTTAATTTTTTTAATACAAGGGGTAATATATCATCCGTAACGGGGAATGCAATTAATTGCTCCTTACTTAATACATAAGAATAGCCATTTTCTTTGGCAACGGCCTTGGCTGTTTCAAGAGCCTTTGACTGGATAGGAGCTAATAAATCCTGTTCCCTTTTATTCATCAACTGTTGTGCTTCCTGGTTAAAGTTGATCATCTTCAAAGAAATCACATTCAGCTCTCTTCTTTTTACTTCCTTTACACTTTCATTCCACTTTAGAGAATCTGTTTTGAAAATACTATCCTGCCTTGAAAATTCTGACTGGTTATCCTGTCCTTGTTGTACCAATGCCTTTTCATAATCATTTAGGCTTGTGGTAGCAGTTTTAAATTCTGGCATCGCATACACCAGTTCCTGAATGCTGATATAGCCAATTTTATTCTGAGCCTGCAATTGATTTCGATTAACCAGGGAAAAAACAAGGCAAAGCAGCATAGAAAATTTAATGTTCATTTTTTTATTGTTTTGTTTAAAAAAGACAAGATTAATTGCTTATTCGCTGCGATTGAACTACTAAAAAACTCCATTGAAAAATCTAATTATTCATGGCGTGAACCAATAATCGTCCATTCATCGGCCATCCAAACCTCTTTGAATTTGCGGGCAATAAACTGAAGCGTATCTGCAAAACGTTCGGTATAACCCGAAGGTGTATTTTCCATTACCGGAAGCTTATACAACCCCGTTACATGAGCCACTACCCTATAGGCTGTTAAAGAATCTTCCTTTAGTTTAATTACTTCATCAACCACCACAGAATCCAACAACCAGGTACCAGCTCCTTCTATGGAACTTTGCTGCTTATAGTTTAGTCGCACAAGTTCTATTGCCCGCTGATCATTTAATGCGGCTCCGCAAGAACAAAATACAATTGCGATTAAAAAAAGAGTTCCGAACCAGCTAAAGATTCGGAACCTTAAAAAAAGTATTTCTGCCATTCCTATAATTTCATATCTCCAATTATTCCTTTGATACGGGCATCCAGTTCCAAGTTCACTTTTTCAAAATCACCGGCCTGTAGTAATTTAGTATTAACACTAAAATAAAATTTAATTTTTGGTTCTGTACCCGAGGGGCGTGCAGAAATCTTAGTGCCATCAGCTAAAATAAATTGAAGCACATTTGATTTTGGTAATTTAATTGCCCATTCCTCGCCTGTCAGCAGGTTCTTTCTAACACTTAATTCATAATCCAATAATTGAGCAACCGGAGCCCCGTGGATCGTTTTTGGTGGATTCGTTCGATAGCCTTCCATCATAGCTGCAATCTGAGCCTGGCCATCCATTCCTTTTTTAGTAATAGAGATAAGATGCTCTTTATAAAAACCAAATTGCACATACAGTTCAATCATTTTTTGAAAGAGCGACCTGCCTCTATCTTTTTCATAGGCTGCCATTTCACACAAAAGAGCAACTGCAGAAATGGCGTCTTTATCGCGTATTTTTGAACCAATCATTAAGCCATAACTTTCTTCTCCACCAATTACATAATTTTCTTTTCCTTCTTTTTCTTTTATCAATTCCGCGATCCATTTAAATCCGGTAAGTACATTGTAACAATTAATATCACTTTGTTTGGCAATATGATCAATCATATCTGTAGTAACTATTGTTTTTACTACCATATCATTGGGCCTTGCTATGCCCTTTGCTTTTCTTGCTTCAATCATATAATTAAATGCAAGCACAGCGGTTTGATTACCATTCATCAGCACCCAATTACCAGCAGTATCCTTCACGCCGATACCTACCCGATCACTGTCAGGATCAGTACCCAGTAAAATATCTGCATTGATAGCTTTAGCTTTCGTTAAGCCAATGCTCATAGCCTCACTTTCTTCGGGATTTGGGTAATGAACCGTTGGAAAATTGCCGTCGGGCACGGCTTGTTCATCAACGATGGTTACATCTGTAAAACCAAAACGTTTTAATACTTCTGGCATTAGTGTAATACCCGTACCATGGATAGAAGTATATACAATTTTCAAATCTTTTTGCCGGGCTATTACTTCCGGATATACACTTAGGCTTTTGACCATTGTGATATAAGCCTCATCCATCTCTTTTCCAATCAGTGTAATATTATTTTCGCCACCGGTCCATTTTACATCATCAACCGAAGCAATTTTTTCTACTTCGCTAATTACATTCTTATCGTGTGGTGGTACCAATTGACCACCATCATTCCAATAGGCTTTATAACCATTGTATTCTTTTGGGTTGTGCGAAGCAGTACACACCACTCCTCCCTGGCAACCCAATTGCCGGATCGCAAAACTAAGTTCAGGCGTTGGTCGCAAGGCTTCAAATAAAAATACTTTTATTCCATTACCGGCAAAAACTCCGGCCACAGTTTCAGCAAAAAACCTACTATTATTTCGACTATCATGCGCAATAGCCACCCGAACGATACCGCCTGGATAAGTTTTATTAAGATAATTGGCATATCCCTGGGTGGCCATTCCTACCGTATACTTATTCATCCGGTTAGTACCAACGCCCATTATTCCACGCAATCCACCTGTACCAAATTCAAGATTTCTATAAAAAGCATCAGCCAGATCTGTTTCATTATCAAATTGCAGTTTCTTGACCGCATCTTTTGTTTCCTGATCAAAGCTTCCGGTAAGCCAGGTATTTACTTTCTCTAAAATAGCAGCATCTATCATAAGCAGTTATTGAATAAAATCGAATTTCGGTAAGAATTACTATATTAACAAATGAACTATTTTACAAGGTAATTATTTGTATTTTTATCGAGTTTTCCATTTATGATTATCTATTTTTTAAAGAATAAAAAAATCTTTTCACAAGAAAATTGCAAACCCTTGCCTGCCTTTCTGCGTACATGTCTATCTCTGATAAAAATCCGATTGACCCATCTTTTTTGAATTTTCTAAATGCAAAAAAAATACCCCATAAATGGATTCTTCGTGTACACTTCTATGAACCGGTTGAATTTAAAAAAATTATTCTCTTCCAAGCAGATAACTTTTGCTTTATTATTCTTTCTGCTAATTTTTAATATACAGGTAACTGCTCAGGATTCGAGTTACAATAATGCAGCGTTTGATACTTTAAAAAGTTCACAAATTATACCACTAAAAGATTATCTGTCTGAAGCAGCTATTTCGAAAAAATCAAGACTTTGGCTGGTTTCGGGCATACATACCTCGGCTTATGCCGGCTCATTGTTAATTTTAAACGAAGCATGGTATAAAAATTATCCTAAACAGGGATTTACCAGTTTTGATGACAGTAAGGAATGGTTGCAAATGGATAAAATTGGGCATGGATGGTCGGCTTATAATTTAAGCAGAGGATCAACAGAAGCATGGAAATGGGCAGGTTTATCGGATCGAAAAGCAGCAATTATTGGAAGTACCAGTGGGTTTGCCTTTTTAACAGTAATAGAGTTGTTAGATGCAAGATCTACACGTTGGGGATTTAGCTGGAGCGATATTGCTGCAAATACACTAGGTACCGGCTTATTTGTTTCGCAACAACTGGCGTGGAATGAGCAACGTATTCAGTTTAAATTTTCTTTTCATCGTAAAAATTATGTAGAGAAGATGCTTAACGATCGCACTGATCAGTTGTTTGGAAAAAGCTGGTATGAGCGAATGCTGAAAGATTATAACGGGCAAACCTATTGGCTTAGCGCAAACTTAAAATCATTTTTAAAGGATTCGAAATTACCCCCCTGGTTGAATATCGCTTTTGGGTATGGTGCAGAAGGAATGTTTGGTGGTTTTGAGAATTTAGTTAAAGACGGAAATGGAACAATTTCCTTTGATCGAAGAGATATTGCAAGGACGAGGCAATTTTATTTATCGCCTGATATTGACTTAACTAAAATAAAAACAAAAAAGAAATGGATACGAACTGCTTTCCTGATGCTCAATTCATTTAAATTTCCGATGCCGGCGATAATGCTTAATACAAAAGGAAGAATAAGAGTACATCCTTTTTATTTTTGAGGATTATAGTTAAAACTTATTGCAACCCAATCACTCCATATAAGCTCCTAATACTAAATCATCTTTTACTTCTACAAATATATGCTCCTGTACAGTAGTTGCAACCGACAGCCCGCTGAAATCAGTACTAACCGGAAAGGCTTTGTGCGTGCGTTCCACCAGTACCAGGGTTTGAATTTTTTTGGGATGATAAATTAGAAAAGGTTTCATCGCATAAAGTATCGTTTTACCACTATTCGCAACATCATCAATTACTATTATTACTTTACCGTTGAAGTCAATTTCTTTACTAAGTGTTACTTCTTTAGGAAGTTTTTTATCCAAATCAATAGTTATCAAATCAGTTTTAATGGAACTTATTTCAGCCAGAAGTTTTTGAATATTTTTCGCCACCACACTTCCGCTTATGCGAATACCGGCAAGAATAATTTCTTTTTCATCCAAATTATTCTCTACTATTTCAAGGGCCATACGCTTTAGCTTCTTAGCCGCCGTGATCTCATCAAGGATATACTTTTTCATAAATAAGTTTTATTTAATCCATCAACTGTTTCTTCCTTCAAGCATAGGTACAAAGGAAAAATGATCAAAAATCTCTTCCGTGAAAGATGCAGGCGTTTGCTTAGTAATCCGTAACATTTGCTGAATATCTCCTTCGCCCAATGGCAGAACCATTTTTCCACCCATCTTCAACTGCTCAATCAGCTTTGGCGGAATAAAAGGAGCCGCTGCCGTAATAAGTATTTTATCGAACGGTGAATAGGTAGGCAATCCTTCAAAACCATCGCCGTAAAAATATTTTATCGAAGGATACTTTGCGCGGAGGATAAAAGAACGATGCTCGTCAAATAATTTCTTTTGCCGTTCAATCGTATAAACCTGGGCACCCATTCCGGCGAGTACCATCGCCTGGTAACCACTTCCTGTTCCAATTTCTAAAATTTTTTCAAAAGGCTTAACCTCCAATAATTGTGTTTGATAAGCAACGGTATAAGGCTGCGAAATAGTTTGACCCTCTGCAATAGGAAACGCTTTGTCTTCGTAAGCTAATTTATCAAAGGCCGAGTCCAAAAAATAATGTCTGGGTATAAGGTTCATGGCTTCCAGCAAACGTTCGTCGCTTATTCCTTTATCACGAATAAAGTCAATTAGTTGTTTGCGTAACCCTTTATGCCGATATGTATCTTCAAATGTTCTCATAAGCACTGCAATATAAATTTTTATCTTTGGCTGGCATTCGGAAAGTTAAAATTTCAATTTGAGACCTCCCTCTTTTTTACTACTTTTGCCACCGTTTAAAGGTCCGGTAGCTCAGTTGAATAGAGCACAAACCTTCTAAGTTTGGGGTCATTGGTTTGAATCCAATCCGGATCACAGTCTACAGCGAAATCACATGGTTTCGCTTTTTTAGTTTTCCAACCCGCAATGCCAGCAACGGG
>JBJXDV010000082.1:0-3840 GCA_046153465.1 Chitinophagaceae bacterium | reverse complement strand
TACTCTTTATCCAATGTTTTCAATATGATTGTGACTGCTTTTCTAATTTCCTTTTTGCTTATCGTTAAAGGTGGTGCAATGCGAATGCAATTGGGCGCAAATAAAAACCAATCTGTGAGTACTCCGTTTTTAAGGCAGTCTTGAGTCACTTTTAGCGCCTCCGCCGCCGTTTCCAATTCAATACAGAGCAACAAACCCCGCGAGCGAATTGCTTTTATTTTTGGGTGTTGAAGCAATTCGCGAAAAAGAATTTCTTTTTCATGTACAGAATCAATTATTTTTTCATTTAGTAATACTTTAAAAGCTGCTATTCCCGCGGCACAACAAACAGGATGACCCCCTAACGTTGTGATATTTCCCAAAACAGGGTTTTCGGTAAACTGATTAGTTAATTTTTTGTTTGCAATAAATGCACCTAACGGCATACCACCCCCTAAAGCTTTGCCCAATAATAGAATATCGGGTACCACCCCAAAATGTTCAAATCCCCACAAGGTTCCTGTCCTGCCAAAACCAGTTTGTATCTCATCCAGTATCAATAAAGTTCCGGTTTCGGTGCATTTTCTCCTGAGATCCTTCAACCATTTCCTTAATGGCGCATATACTCCTTTCTCAGCCTGGACGGTTTCTGCAATTACACAGGCGGTCCGTTCGGTAATTGCATTGATAGCGTCGGCCGAATTATATTCAAGATGCAATACATCGGGCAGTAAAGGTCGAAAGGCATTGCGCCAGTATTCATCTCCCATTACACTTAATGCGCCCTGAGTGCTTCCGTGATAACTTTGATTGAATGCAATCATTTGTGTACGGCCAGTAACTCTTTTAGCCAGCTTCATTGCACCTTCTGTAGCTTCGGTTCCTGAATTGGTAAAATAAACAGAGTTCAGCGATTTGGGAAGATGATCAACCAGTATTTTAGCATATTGTAC
Organism: Chitinophagaceae bacterium; assembly: GCA_046153465.1. Classification (GTDB taxonomy): domain Bacteria; phylum Bacteroidota; class Bacteroidia; order Chitinophagales; family Chitinophagaceae; genus Endoryza. Next base: position 2,908 of record JBJXDV010000082.1, on the reverse strand, counting down.
TTGTGGCGATTCAATCATTTCACCATATACCAGGAGGTGCAAATAATCTGCAGCCTGCTTTTTTATGGCTTTCACAACTTTTGGATGACAATGACCCACATTACATACACTGATACCTGCTATTAAGTCAATATATTCTTTTCCTTTTATATCGTATAACACCGTTCCTTTTGCCTTTACAATTTGCAGGGCAATTGGTGAGCTCGAGGTTTGTGCAATATGATTGTAAAATAACTGCCGCTGATTATTAATTCCGGAAGCATTTTTTTTGCCAGGCTTTTTAATTTTTTTTGTATTCATGGAAGACAAATGTCGTAACAATTTTTCAGGATATTTGTGATAATGAAGACCGAAAGTCGGAAAGTCTAAGTTAGATGCTAGTGCTCAAATTATGTCTTTCAGTCTTCCCAAGTAATATAAAAACCATAAAATCATATGCCCATCATTTTACACGTGGATGGAACCTATCCAACTTTCGGGGAAAATTGTTTTATTGCGCCAAATGCAACGATTGTTGGTGATGTGATTGCCGGCAATGATTGCAGTTTCTGGTTCAATGCGGTTATACGTGGTGATGTAAACAGTATTCGCATGGGCAATAAAGTAAATGTGCAGGATGGCGCTGTTATTCATTGCACGTTTAAGAAAACAAAAGCAATTATTGGTAACAATGTATCGATTGGGCATAACGCTATTGTACATGGTTGCACAGTACACGATAATGTACTGGTTGGCATGGGAGCCATTATTATGGACAATGCGGTGGTTCATAGCAATACCATTATTGCAGCCGGGGCCGTAGTACTGGAAGGCACCATTTGTGAAGGCAGTAGCATTTATGCAGGGGTTCCGGCAAAAAAAATTAAGACCATTGAAGAAAGTCAAATTAAGGGCGAAATAGACAGAATTGCAAACAATTACGTGGGTTATGCCGACTGGTTTCGTATGCAGGTGAATGAACCCAAACCCTGAGGCTATTGCTTTTACCGGATAATATTATTAGTTTTAAATACGTTAATCCGTAGAAACAAATCCATTATATGAAAACGTTCCGGCCTCTTCTAATCACTTCTCTCCTCTCCATTTTTTTATTATTTGGTAGTTCCTGTAGTTTATGGAATAAAGCATTTGGCCCAAAGTATGGGTGCCCCGGCAATGGCCAAAATGTAGGTGCAGAAAGAATATTAAAAGGAGAAAAGGTTCCGAAGGGTCGAAAATTTAAAGCTTAAACAGGTAGAACTTTGTTCGTACCTATTAGATAACCCAAATCCGTATTTATGAGTCTTACCCTACGCACCGACTTTGGCTGTACTGAAGCAATTATTGACGACGATTGCGGCCTCAAACGTTTTTATGAAGTGGCGAATATACTTTCAGATGATCTGGAAATAAATTTTACCAAAAAAGAAGATGATTTTGATACGCTCACCTGGAATTTTGCCTACAAAAATCATGTTCTTACGCTTCATTACAACATTTATACTGGTATCTCCATTTACCCATTTAAATTTCGTGAAGCACCTCGTAAGGACAATGATGCAGTAATTGAAGTCGCAAATTTTTTAGAGGCTAAACTAATGATTCATTCCGCTAAAAAATATTTGTCCTAAATTTATTTCAATCACAATCGAATAATTAAAAGCTGAAGTTGCGCAAGTAGCTTCAGCTTTTTTGTTGAAAACAACTCCAGCTGATTTTAACTCGAAAAGACTGTTTTTACAAGGGAGAATCTATTAATAATTCTTTTCAGTGATAGACTCTAAAATATTATAATAGCTAACATATCTATCTTCTGTAACCGAGCCATCAATAACTGCTTCTTTTACTGCACAGCCTGGTTCATTAATATGCATACAATTATTAAATTGACAATTGGTTAAACGTCTGCGCATTTCAGGGAAATAATGAGATAATTCCTGCTTGCTGATATCCACCATTCCAAATTCACGCATCCCGGGTGTGTCAATGATGGCACCACCTCCGGGCAAATCGTACATTTCTGCAAACGTGGTTGTATGCAATCCCTTTCCGCTCCAATCGCTTACCACCTGGGTACGCAATTGTAATTGAGGAAGAATAGCATTTAATAAAGATGATTTTCCAACGCCACTATGTCCGCTTATCAGGGTTATCTTATTCATTAAGCGGGCAGCAATCGATTCAACACCTATACTTTCTTTCATACTGCAAAGAAAAACAGGGTATCCAATTTCTTCATACATTTCTTTCCATTTTTCAAATGTCGCCTGCTCTTTCTTTTTATAAAGATCCGCTTTATTAAAAACAATTACTGCCGGAACATGATAAGCTTCCGAAGCCACTAAAAATCGATCAATGAATCCCTGTGATGTTCTGGGTTCCTTTAGTGTAGCCAGTAACAGTGATTGATCAAGATTGGAGGCGATAATATGATGTTGATGTTTGGACCGTGGGCTTTGCCTATTAATATAATTACGACGGGGAAAAATATGAGTAATGAGTCCGGTGTTTTCAATTTCATTTTCAATATCGATTTCAACTTCATCACCTACAGCCAATGGGTTAGTGCTCGAAATATCATCGATCTTAAAAATACCTTTTATGCGCGCATTTCGTATTGCGCCCGTTTCATCTTTTATAACATACCAGCTACCTGTTGATTTATATACGGTTCCTTTCATGAAGTTGCTAAATTAATTCAATTTACCGATCAGGGAAATTTACGGAACAAGGTATAGCGTAAAATCATTTCTATCAAGAGTAATAAAGCAGCAGCTATTGCAAAAGGATGAAATTTTTCGGTAAATCGTTTGAGTGCTGTTACTTCAATTTTAGAACGTTCAAGTTTATCAATTTCACTATAAATTCCTTTCAAACTTTCTGTATCCCTGGCACGAAAATATAAACCTCCTGTTTCTGACGCAATGGC
>JBJXDV010000081.1:0-7600 GCA_046153465.1 Chitinophagaceae bacterium | reverse complement strand
CGTAATGCTTCTACTGAAAGTGATAACGTGCATCATTTTATCACAGAAACTCCAGCCTGGAATTTATTGTACCAACTTATTCGAATTAATCCTTTGTTGGCGCAAGATAGTTTTCGGAAAGCTGGTGGTCATATCGCATTGATTAGGAAAGACGATTATTCGGAACTGCTTCAACAGCGAGAAGAACATATTGGCCGTAACCTGAGTATTAGTTACAAAAAGAAATTGAAGATTGTAAAAAGCGCGCTTCAATATTTATATGATGATCAGGGCAGAACTTTTGTAGACTGTGTAAATAATCCATCGCACCTGGGCCATTGTCATCCTGTACTTGTAAAGAAGATGCAGCGCCAGATTGCTACCCTTAATACCAATACAAGGTATTTGAATGAGTATATGATGGAATATGCGAAAAAATTAACAGCTACCTTACCGTCTTCCTTATGCGTATGTTATTTTGTGAATAGCGGAAGCGAAGCCAATGATTTAGCTGTACGGATGAGCAGGCACCTCACTAAACAGAAGGATACTATTGTGTTGGATCATGCCTATCATGGAACTTCTACAGTGGCGATGGAAATGAGCCCTTATAAGTTTGACAGTAAAGGAGGCTTTGGAAAAATGCCCTGGATACATAAAGCAATGAATCCGGATAGCTATAGAGGCCCTTATAAATATGGTGATCGGGACGCAGGAAAAAAATATGCACTGGATGTTCAACGCATTATTGAGGAGTTGAAAAAAGAGGGAAAGGCGCCGGCCGTTTTTATTTGTGAAACATTATTGGGAGTGGGAGGACAAATGCCCTTGCCACCAAATTATTTGAAGGAAGTGTATAAGATGGTGAAGGCCGCAGGGGGAGTTTGTATTGCAGATGAAGTACAAGTTGGTTTTGGAAGGGTAGGGGAAAAATTTTGGGGCTTTGAATTGCAGGAGGTTGTTCCTGATATTGTGGTGATGGGAAAGCCTATCGGAAATGGTCACCCGCTGGCTGCGGTGGTGGTTACGAACGAAATAGCTGATTCGTTTAACAATGGATTGGAATATTTCAATACGTTCGGTGGAAATCCTGTTTCGATGGCAACAGGTTTAACGGTATTAGAAATCATTCAGGAAGAAGAAATGCAACAGCATGCACTGGAAGCAGGCAATTACCTGATGAATGGATTAAAGACTTTGATGAATAAATTTCCAATAATTGGTGATGTACGTGGGCATGGATTATTTATCGGAGCTGAGTTAGTAAAAGATCGGGTAACCCTGGACCCTGCGGTTCCAGAGATCGATATCATTGTTGAAAAGATGAAAGAAAAGGGATTTTTATTGAGTACCGATGGCCCATTGCACAACGTATTAAAAATAAAACCTCCAATGCCTTTTAACAAACAAAATGCGGATGAAATGATTTCCTGCCTGGAGCAGGTGTTGGCTGCATTATCATAGTGCAGTGGTTTTAATTATAGTTTAAAAAAATATTTTCATAGTACACAAACAACTTCCCAATGCCTTGGCGAATTTGCACTAAAATATTATTCTCTTTAGTTCCTACCGGAACACCTGTTTAAAAAAAACTTCAGAGTCGAATATTTCAATAAAAAAATTTTCAAAAATTCTTTTATACGTTTTCGGAGGCTTAAATTTATTTTGGGTGTCCCATGCGGAAAACAGGAAACAACTACCCAAATGCTTTGGCGAACTTGCACTAAAATATTATTCTCGAATGGATGAATATAAATTAAATATTTTGAAAGACACTTCTACCTGTTTTGAAAAGAAAAGTTGTGTGAGGTGAGTAGTGTTCCATAGGAACACCCTGTGGGTAGAAATTAAGTAAGAGATTCGATGCGTTCCATCGGAACGCCTCGTGCTTTTGGCACGAGTTGATAGTAGCACAAAATGTTATGATTGAGCGTAGAGCCGTTTTTATTTATTGGTTCTACCACATAGTTGTTCCTCAGGGGCAATGGAGTCAATTCAATTTTTTGAAAACGAAGTAAAGGCCATAAGATAGGATGTCTATTTAATCCTATCAGCAATAGCTAAGTTATGTGCCTTCGCCGTTTCCTTCGCAAGTTCATATCCCGCATCCGCATGCCTTATTACGCCCATCCCCGGATCATTCCTTAACACCCTGCTTAACCGAATTGCAGCATCTTCTGTTCCATCAGCCACTATTACCATTCCTGCATGAATACTATAACCCATTCCTACGCCACCGCCATGATGTAAACTTACCCAGCTTGCTCCGCCTGCCGTATTTACTAATGCATTTAGGATAGGCCAATCGGCTACGGCATCGCTTCCATCTAACATAGCTTCGGTCTCACGGTTAGGGCTAGCTACTGAACCGGTATCCAAGTGATCTCTTCCAATTACAATTGGTGCTTTTACTTTTCCAGTTCTTACCAATTCATTAAATGCCAATCCTGCTTTTTCACGCTCTCCTTGTCCGAGCCAGCAAATACGTGCCGGCAATCCCTGGAAGGCAATTTTTTCTTTCGCCATTTTCATCCAGCGTAACATTCCTTCATTTTGCGGAAACATTTTTACAATAAGTTCGTCCGTTACAACAATATCATTTGGATCTCCACTAAGTGCAACCCAACGGAATGGTCCCCTTCCTTCACAGAATAACGGTCGGATATATGCGGGAACGAAGCCCGGAAAAAGCCCCCCTGCCCCCCGATGGGGGGTTCTTTGGAAGAGTGTTTTGAATTGTGACACAAGTTTTGATTTGGGATTTTGTTCTTCAAACTCTATAGCCCGGGCGCGAATATTGTTTCCGTAATCAAAAGTAATGGCGCCACGGTCCATCAGTTGAAGCATCAGTTGAACATGTAAATACATCGAACGATAGGCATAGTCGATATACTGTTGGGGATTTTTATCGCGAATTATTTTTGCCTGCTCGTAAGAAATTTCGTGAGGCCAATAGCCGATGAGCGGATCATGTGCACTTGTTTGATCGGTCAACGTATCGGGAATAATATTTCTTTGTACCAACCGCTCTAATAAAAACACGGCATTGCATAAAACGCCAATGCTTTTCGCCATGCCCTTTGTTTTGTAGTTTAACGCAGCGTCGATTGCTTCATCAATATTGATGTGTTTTTCATCGAGGTATTTGGTTTCAATTCGTTTATCAATTCTCCATTCTTCCACTTCAGCAATTAATGCCACTCCTTCATTCATAGTAATAGCTAACGGTTGCGCACCCCCCATTCCACCAAGACCGGCAGTTACGTTTAATGTTCCTTTTAATGTACCCGACCCAGCCGATCGCGCTGCTTCCATAACCCCCCTTTGGGGGGCAGGGGGGCTATAGTGTTTATCTGCGATTGCTGCATAGGTTTCATAAGTTCCCTGAACAATTCCTTGCGAACCGATATATATCCAGCTGCCAGCCGTCATTTGGCCATACATCATCAATCCTTTTTTTTCTAACTCATCAAAATGCTTCCAATTCGCCCAATTAGGTACCAATTGCGAATTACTGATAAGGACCCTTGGAGCGTCTTTATGCGTTTTAAGAATTCCAACAGGTTTGCCACTTTGTATTAATAAGGATTCATCGTTCTCCAATATTTTTAACGCTGCTATAATGTTATCAAGAGCTTCAATGTTACGGGCTGCTTTTCCTCTTCCTCCATATACAATTAACTCTTCGGGGCGCTCAGCCACTTCGGGATCAAGGTTATTTAACAACATGCGAAGGGCCGCCTCCTGTATCCAACCTTTGCAGGAAAGTATAGTACCGGTTGGTGTTTTGTATTTAATAGGATCGTATGTTGGTGTTGATCTTATACTCATATGCTTTTTTTGAGGCTGGATAATAAAGAAACAATTTATTCTGTAGTTTTTTAGCAGATTACGTTTTTATACTCCCTAACTCTGCGGTTAATTTTTAAAAGTACTATACCCGGTATTTAAGTCAATTTTTTCAGTTGTGGCAAACTCGTTTACCTTTTCTACAAAGCTAAAGTCTTTCAGTATCCCGGCTACTTTATTAATATCATCTGCAAAAATTCTATCTTCACTGGCGAACTCAACATGCTCCCGTACATAATCATGCGCAAATTCCAATAAAGCACTGCTTTTTAATGGACGGCGAAATTCGATGGCCTGGCAGGCACTTAACAATTCGATTGCTAGAATAAATTCTAAATTATCCAATACCTTATTCACTTTTCTCGCACTAATACTTCCCATGCTTACATGATCCTCTTGTCCCAGCGAAGTGGGTATACTATCTGCACTTGCCGGAAAGCATAGTGTTTTATTTTCAGTTACAAGGGCGGCCGTCGTGTATTGGGGAATCATAAAACCGCTGTTCAGCCCTACATCTTTCATCAATAACATCGGCAATCCCCATTTTCCTTCCAATAATAAATAACAACGTCGGTCGCTGATATTGCCGATCTCGGATGAAGCAAAACAAGCATAATCTAACGGCAATGCCAATGGCTGCCCGTGAAAATTTCCTCCACTGATGGTATCATCGGCCCCTAAGATAATAGGATTGTCGGTTACGGAATTCAACTCTATTTCAGTTAACTCTTTTAAATGCAACCATGCATTTCTGCTGGCACCATGTACCTGGGGCATACATCGTAAACTATAGGGATCCTGCACACGGCCGCAATCCACATGGCTTTTCATAATCTCGGAACCCTTTAATAATAATCGTAGTCGCTGCGCTACCAGTTTGGTTCCTTCAAATGGTCGTAGATTATGCAGCCTTTCATCAAAAGGGGCATTAGTTCCGGTCAGCGATTCAAGTGTCATTGCACCAATGATATCGGCAGCTTCCAGGCAATTGTGCATGCGCTGCACGGCTTTTATTGCAAACGATAAAATAAACTGGGTTCCGTTTATTAGTGCCAGTCCTTCCTTTGGGCCAAGTTGAATAGAGGTAATACCTAATTTTTGAAAAACTATTTTTGTTTCGCATATTTCATTTTTGTACCATAGTTTTCCAAGTCCGATAAGAGGCAAGAACAAATGTGCTAACGGCGCCAGATCACCGCTTGCACCTACACTTCCCTTTTCTGGCACAACGGGTATAATATCATTTTCAATATGCCAGATAATTCGTTTGAGCGTGCCTAATTGAATTCCGCTATAACCTTGGGCGAGGGAATGAACCTTGGTAATTAGCATGAGCCTGGCCACTTCAATAGGTATTGGATCGCCAACGCCGACGCTATGACTTTGTAAAATTTTGTATTGAAGGGTGGCAGTATCTTCGGCGGAAATGGGGGTATTGGCTAAAATTCCGAAGCCGGTATTTACGCCGTATACTGTTTTATTGACTGCCACAATTTTCTGAACATATTGTTGGCTTGTTTTTATTTTCTCAATCGTTGCTTTAGAGAGTACAGCTTTTCTGGATTTGTTTGCAATAGCTATGGCAATAGGAACGGTCATTTTATCTGCCCCATAATTAAATACATTCATGGTATAAATTAATAGTTTCGGGGCAAAAGTTACTATTTTATTAAATGATACATGGGTTAGGAGAATCTTTTCTCAGTTGAATAAATGAGATGATACTATTATTGTGCATGAAAATTTTATTGGTTGCAATGAGAATTGATCTCTCTGCATAAAAATCTTTTATCCTTCCCGATTTTGTTCTAAATTGTTATCCTCTAAACGATTGCCAAAATGCCTACTACAAGAATTCTTCTGAGGTTAATATTCTTTTTTTTTATCGCTAATTCTTCAATGGGCCAATCTACACGAATCGGTTGGCAATCTCTTTTTAACGGAAACGATTTAAAGGGCTGGAAAAGAGTAGCTGGCGACGCTGAGTTCACTGTTGAAAATGGAGCTATTGTTGGAAGAACGGTACTCAATTCGGGCAATACATTTTTGGTTACAGAAAAAGAGTATGGAGATTTTATTTTGGAGATGGATGTGTATTTAGAAGATAATGAGGGCAATGCTGGAATACAAACCCGCAGCCATATTGAACCAACCGCCAATAATGGGAAGGGAAAAGTATACGGACGACAATGCGAAGTGGATCCTTCCTCACGGAGATGGACAGGTGGAATATACGATGAAGGGCGAAGAGATTGGTTGTATCCACTGCAATTAAATGCTTCTGCTCAAAATGCATATGATAAAGATGTGTTCAATCATTTTCGAATTGAATGCATCGGAAATGAAATGAAAACATGGGTAAACGGAACTGCAGCGGCCTATTTGGTGGATACTATTGACGCAAATGGATTCGTAGGTTTACAGGTACATGGAATAAGTTCAGCCGATCATGCAGGGAAAAAAGTTTCATTTAAGAATATTTGGATTAAAACAAGCGGACTAGTGGCAACTCCATTTCCCCCGAATTGTTATGTAGTTAATTTTATGCCGAATACATTAACATCTTATGAAAAGAAATCGGGTTGGAAATTATTATTTGATGGAAAAACATCTAATGGCTGGCACAGTGCACGGTCCGATTCTTTCCCTGATAAAGGATGGAAAATTTATAACGGGTATTTGTCGGTTACAAAGGCATCGGGAGGCGAATCTACCAATGGAGGCGATATTGTTTCTAAGGACCAATACGCTTTTTTTGATTTATCTTTTGAATTCGCTTTATCGCAGGGTGCCAATAGTGGTGTAAAATATTTTGTGACACTGGCGGAGGACAGCAAAGGATCGGCCATTGGATTAGAGTACCAGGTATTGGATGATAGTTTGCATCCTGATGCAAAGTTGGGAATTGCCGGAAATCGGACCCTTGCTTCCTTGTATGATTTAATAAAGGCAGAGAAACAAAAGCGTTTTTTACGACCAACCGGCCAATGGAACTGGGGACGAATTGTAGTTTATCCAAACGATAAAGTAGAGCATTATTTAAATGGCGTAAAAGTATTAGAATATATACGTGGGTCTAAACAGTTTCGCGACCTTGTAGCCATCAGTAAATATGTGATCTGGAAGAATTTTGGTGAGGCACACAAAGGACATATATTATTACAGGATCATGGAGATGAGGTTTCTTTTAGGAGTATAAAGATTAGGGAATTGTGAATAGTGAATGCGTGCATCAGTGCTTGCTGTAGCAGAGAAAAGGATAACATTAATGAGCTTTAATAAACAATCATAAATTTAAGATCATGTCTTCATCACGCCGCATTTTTATCAAGCAATCGGCTAAAGCATCAGCCGCACTTTATTCGGCTTCTCTCGGGTTTAGCGCAAAAAGTTATGCAAGAATCATCGGAGCTAATGATCGTGTGAACGTAGGCGTTGTAGGTTTCTCCGACCGCTTCCGCTCTTCCCTTTTACCGGCATTTTTAGATCATCAAAAGGAGTTAAACTTTGATATAGTGGCGGTAAGTGATATTTGGAGAATTCGCAGAGAAGAAGGACAGGCGGTATTGAAAAGTAAATTGGATCATGAAGTAAAAGCGTGTATCAATAACGATGAGTTGTACAGGGTAAAAGAATTGGATGCGGTAATTATCAGTACCGCCGATTTTCAACATGCGCTTCATGCCATGGAAGCAGTAAAGGAAGGTAAAGATGCTTATTGCGAAAAACCATTCGCAGAAACAATGGAAGATAACAGAGCAGCTTTTAAAAT
>JBJXDV010000080.1:0-13411 GCA_046153465.1 Chitinophagaceae bacterium | reverse complement strand
AAATACGTGGCACAGAAAGTAAGCAGCCTGTTTTAGAGTTTGGGCATTATTACAAAGGCATTGCATTTTTAAAAACCAATAATACTAAAGAGGCCATATTAAATTTACAATGGGTACAAAAAAATAGCACCGATAAAAACTTGCAATTAAAAGCCCAATGGTATTTAGCATTGGCCTATTTAAAAAGTAACAATTCTGTCGAAGCCATTAACCTGCTTAAAAAAATAGCTGATAAAAGCGCTTACCATAGGTACAAAAAAACTGCTCAAAACTTATTAAACGATTTGGAGTAGTAATTATATTGGTATTAAACCTTGATAAACCTTAATTATATGGTTACGAAATCTTTGGTGTTTGCATTATTGATTATATTTTTTTGTAGTGCAGTATTGGCTCAGGAAAAAAATTTCAGAGATTCTATGATGTTTTATTATAATAAGGGCAATTTTACAAAGGCTGTTATATGGGGTGAAATAAATGCAGAGGCTGTAAAGCGGAAAGCAGGAGATCAGGATACACTGTATGGCGCTGCAATAGGTGATTTGGGTGTATTTTATTTTTCAAGTGGAAACTACATTGCTGCTAAGCCGTTATACTTAAAATCAGCAGATATTTTTAAACTATATTATGGAGAAAAGAACCAGCAATATGCTACCTCCTTAAATAACTTGGCAAGACTTTACAATGTAATAGGAGATCTTTCTTCTTCAGAATCTTTGTATCTGAAGTCGCTAAAAATTTATAAAGAATTAGTAGGCGAACAAAGCTCTGACTTTGCAAGAACTTTGGATAATTTGGCAGTATTATATAGCGAAGGGCAAAAATATTCATTGTGTGAAAAGATGTTTATACAAGCATTGGATATACGTAAGAAAATTTTAGGAAAGGAACATTGGGAATTTGCTTTTTCACTTAATAATCTGGCATCACTTTACACTTTCTTAGGCAACTATGCTGCTGCCGAACCCTTGTTTGATGAGGCTATTCCAATACTAAAAAAACAATTAGGAAAAAAACACCCCGATTATGCAACCGCATTAGGCAATTTATCAATAGTAAATTTAAACCTTAAAAATTATATCAAAGCCGAACCTTTAGCTAAAGAAGATTGTGAAATAAAAAAAGAAATTTTTGGAGAAGAGAGCCAAGCTTATGCTTTAGCACTAGATAATCTTGCAGGGCTCTACTATGAAATGCGGAAAGGTATTGTAAGCGAGCAACTATATAAAAAAGCAATTGCTATCAGGAAAAAAATTTTAGGAACCGGGCACCTTGATTATGCTGCATCATTACTAGGTCTTGCATTTTATTATACTTCTACACAAGATTATATTATTGCCGATTCACTATATAAAGAAGCTCTATCAATTAGAAAACAAAAATTAGGAGAAAAAAATCAAAGCTATCAACAAGTGCTAAAATATCAAGCTGACCTTTACATACTACTGAAAAAATATTTTGAAGCTAATGATGTAATCCTAAAAATATTACCAGAAGAGAAAAAAGGTTTAATAAATAAGCTGGATTTTTTAACTGAAAAAGAATTGCTGGAATATTTAAGGCAACGAGAACCTGCATTTATTTTACCTTATGCATTATTATGGAATTATAAAACCCCAGAACTTATACAAGCTGCTTATAACAGTCGATTGTTTTTTAAAGGTGTTACGATCCAAAATACCAATGGCTTAAACAAAGAAATATCACTTTCAAAAGATAGCTTATTGATAAAACTCTGGAAAGATTACAAAATTAATAAATCCATACTCAACAGAGTTTTGACACAGCCTGTCACCACAAGAACCCTTAATATAGATTCATTTAATATCATTGTCAATCAGCAGGAAAAAGAGCTATTACAGCAATCTGCTGATTACAGAAATATGAAACATAAACTAAACATCACTTGGCAAGATGTACGTAACAATTTGAAGAAAAACGAAGCTGCCATTGAGTTTGTAGGTTTTAGATATGGCCCATCAGACACAATGTTATATACAGCGGCAATGCTGATTAGACCAAACGATACCGTGCCGATTTTTATAAATCTATTTGAAGAAATCGAATTAAAAACAGCCCTTACTAATTTTGCTTATAAAGCCGCCGTATTAAAAAGTGGTGCTAAAAAAAAACTCAATGTTGTTAAAACCCAAAAAACTAGTCTATACGATTTAGTTTGGCTACCATTAGAGCCTTACCTAAGAAAGACTACTACTATATATTTTGCACCAAATGGAATGCTCCAACATTTAGCTTTTGCAGCGATCCCATACAAAAAAGATTCATTCCTTTGTGACAAATACAATTTAATACAACTTACCTCCACCAGGCAATTAGCAATAAAAGACAGTAATACCCAAGCCCCCACTTCCATCGCTTTATTTGGAGGCATTAATTACAACAAACAAAATACTGATACTACTATTGCTGTACCTGCCGACCCTTACGCTTTTGTATATAGGCAAAACCGGAGCGCAGGTGTTGATAGTTTTTCTTATCTGCCCGGCACTTTACAAGAAGTAGAAGACATTAAACGGAAGATGGAGTTACAACAAAAAAAAGTTTCTATTTATAGCGGCATAATGGCTACTGAAGATGCTTTTAGAAATATTGGTGGTACCAGTTCGCCTACAGTAATTCATTTTGCTACACATAGCTTTAACATACCCACCCCTACAACACAAAATAAGTTTAATAATAGCTACAAGTTTAGCGATAACCCGTTATTACGAAGTGGTCTTGTACTTGCCGGTGGCAACAAAGGCTGGAAAGGAAAGAGCAATTTTGATGAGGATGATGGTATATTAACTGCCTTAGAAATATCATCGGTATCATTACCCAACACACAACTCGCCGTACTATCGGCTTGTGAAACCGCAACGGGAGAACTGCGCGGCAGCGAGGGAATATTTGGATTACAAAGAGCTTTTAAATTGGCAGGTGTCAATTATATTATGGCTTCTTTGTGGCAGGTGCCAGATAAGGAAACAGGCATATTTATGAATCTTTTCTATGCCAATTGGCTGGCTGGCAAAAGTATCCGGCAGGCTTTTACTATTACTCAACAGGTTATGCGTAAAAAGTATGCCCCTTATTATTGGGCAGCGTTTACATTGGTGCAATAGAACTTTTACAGCGTGTTGCCAACCTTACATATAATCTGCCAAAATAAAAAAATTAATCAGGGTGATGATAACCTACTGGTTATTGCTATTAATAAAATAGTAATAACCAAAAATGCTGCAAATACCCAACCATCAAATATTTAGCAAAGGCAAAACTTATTCAGCATTGGCACAACAGTATTTGCCCGAAACAATTTTGCCTGCTGCTATTTCCGCAGCAGACCAGCAGGCTGTGTTGCAGCAGTTGGATTCGCAACTAAAAAAAGAACAATTTTATTTTATTACAGATGTAAAAACAGGTACAATAACCTATTGCAATGGTATTAACCAATGGCTGGGCCATACCGATGCCCATTTTACACAAAAAAAATACCTCCACATTATTAACCCGGCACACGCACTACTTCAGGGATTTTATGCCGCTGCATTTTTTGATGTACTTATAAATAAGCAACTTACTACACAATTTTTACGGCCCACTTGTATAAGCACCCTTGCATTAAAAAATAAAGCTGGTAAATATATTTACTGTAAAAGGCAATGCTATCCTTTTCAAATTACTGGCTGCAATAAAATGACCGAATATATGAGCGAGTTTACCATTATAAAAGAACTTACCAACGAAGAATACCATACAAGGATTAATAATGAAGCCGAACTACCCAACCACCACAACGACATTGTAAAAAAATTAGTGCAAAAAAAATTTGAAGATGCCCGTGGTTTTTCTATACAGGAACTGCGGATACTTAAAAGGTATGCCACTGCCCAAAATGTAACCAGCGAAACAATTGCCAAAGCATTTAAAATAGAAAAAACTACGGTAGATACTTATAATAAACGGATACTAAAAAAAGCAGAAAATATTTTGGGGCAAAACTTTGGCGATGCTAAAAAAGTAGCAACCTATTTTAAACGGGCAGGGCTGTTATAAAAGAATTAATAAGTGCCTATGGTAGGTACATTAAACTATCAGCAGAAAATTATTTTTGAATAACATAAAAAAATAAAATGGCAAAAGCAACAGTTCTCTTTATGCTCTTAAGTGCATCAACCCTGATTTGTATGGCTCAAAAAGGCGGTTATAGTAAAGGCGATAAATTATTAAATGTGGGCATTGGAGTAAACTCCTATTATGATCGAGGTTTTCCTATCGGTGCTTCTTTTGAAGCGGGCGTTAGCGATGAAATAAGTGTTGGTGTAAATGTAGATTTTGTGTCTAGCAAATACGATTACGTCTATACCTCTTCTTATAAATTTACTGCCATTTATTTGGGCCTGGGGGGAAGCTATCATGTAAACGAATTAATGTATATCGCCAACGAAAAAATTGATTTGTATGCTGGCGCAACGCTTGGGTTCAGAAGTTTTAAATAGAAGGACGCGTATTCGAATTCAACATTAAGTGGCCGGTATGGTAGCGGCATTTATGCAGGTGCATTTATTGGTGGTAAATATTATTTCAATAAAAATGTGGGTGCATTTGCAGAGTTGGGTGCAATAGGCTCTACAAATGCAAGAGTAGGGTTAGGGTTTAAGTTTTAGGTCTTATAAACCTACCATCCGATTCACCTGATTACAAAAAATTGATAAAAATAAATTATGAATAAGTGCTACTTTTTATGCGGATGGTTATTTGTTATTGTAGTTTTTAATTCTTGTACTAAAAGCAATATTATTGACGCCAGTTCGCCAACTAAATGCAAGATTAAATCAATAAAAGCTACCAACCTTGATAATAACACATATAACACGATAACGTTTGAATATTATAACGATGGGCGCCTTAAGACTCAAACTACAAGTTCATTTAATTCAAATAATATAGAAACATTCAATCATACTGAAACAGGTACTTATGATGATAACAGGCGAAGCATTAATACAACTTACGTTGGTAAAATTAATACCGACATCTCATCAGGAAGTAAAACGATTTTTTTAGATGATAATGGTAATGCAAAATCTTTATCCACAATTGATAAAGTGAGTTCAGACCCCTTGCCAGCCTACGATACAATTATTTTCAGCTATAATTCGAATCATTACTTAATCAAGGAATCTTCACCCGATGGCACAGACAGAAGTGAATATGAATATTTTAATGGAAACAGGATATCATCAACAGATGTAGTTATAAATCAAAATGGTATTACTGAGATAATAGGCGGTGAAACGTACGAGTATACCGACAAGCCAGATTATGGTGAATTATACTACTATGCTCTGGGAACTTTTTCTTTTAAAAAAGGAATTCGTAATAGCCTTCTTGTACAAAAAATACATTCATATATAGATTCTCCGCTGTTTCCGTTTAACTATGATTTCAATCAAATAAACACATACGAGTCTTTCAACGATTTAAAATATCCTACCCGCATAACTTATACCCGTACGGGCAATGTTCCTTTTGGCCTTCGTAACGGATCAATTATAATTGATTATTACTGTAACTGATTCCGATATTCATTACTTATAAAATAAATTTTAAACTATTAAAACAATTCAAATCATATAGTATGAAAAAAAATTTACTGCTGCTTGTGATTATAGTTAACAGTACTCTTATCTATTCTCAAAAAGAAGAAAAATTCAAATTAGAAGAAGTAAAAAAACAATGTGCCAACCTACCGCTTGAAAGCAGAGTAAGGCTTAGCGTTACCCGTTTCAGCGTTACTACAGCTACCAACGATGTTGCTACTACCACTAACACTCAGGAAAATAATACCCTAAAAAAATTATCCATCATTTTGGGAAGTGGAAGTGATGCACCCGTTGCCTCAAAAATTCCCCCGGTATTAGGTGATAATCTATCAACAATGCTCACGAATGCTTTACAAGGTGTAAACTGTTACAGAGTATTAGAAAGCCTTAGTAATAATGAGGACCTGACAAAAGAAGTAGATGCTGGAAACGGGAAGTATAGTTCTAAAAACACTCCTAAAGCTGGTAAACAACTTGGCGCACAGATAGTGGTAACCGGCGAAGTAATTGAATATAGTATAAAAGAAAAGGGTGGAAATGTTTTAGGAGTAGGTTCAAAAAAGAAACGTATTAAAATGGGGTTTAATTTAAAAATGATTAACCCAGAAACAAGGGATATCATTGCGTCGCATGTATTTAGAGTGGAATCGAGAGCAGAAAAAAGTGTATCTGTTCTTGGATTGGTTAGCAGCAGCGATTCGGATCCTGCCGTGGCAGCAGTAATGGAAGATGGGGTGATACAAGCCGTAGAATATATGGCAAAAATGAGGGATTCTTTAAACCTTACTGCTAACGGTCAGTTTGCTGGCAACACCGGTTCGGGTACTAATGGTAGTAACGATACAGAAATAATCTTAAAAAATGCCAACTACACCTCTTTTACAGCCTTTGCTAGTTTGATTGCTGACATAACGGGATATAAGTCGATGGAAAAATCATTAGATGATGGTATTGGAATATTTACGATTACTCATACCGGATCCTCTGATACACTCTTAGATGAGCTAAACAAAAAAATTGGTAGTAAATATGAGGTTACCGGTTTTTCTAAAGGAAAAATTGGATTGAAAGTGAAATAAATCTGAGAAGAATAAAGTTAAACGTGATCATCCTTATTTCCCTTCAGCAACTTTGTAAATTTTAATAGCAATACCATATTTCTGGTTTACGAGCATATATACACCTGAAGCTTTACCTTCTAAATTAATAAACCCTGTATTCCCATTTACAAAAAATTTTTGAATAATCTGACCACCACTATTTATTACAAGAAACTCTTCCTTCATAAAGTTGCTTTTTCCAAAATAAAGTGTTGCCTTTTTCATTATTGGATTTGGAAAAACCGAAACCTCTTTTATATTATCTTTAGTAGCCAACAAGATTATTTTGCTGTAACTAAATCTCCCGTCTTTATCCAATTGTTTTAAACGATAAAAATAATTTCCAGGCAATACGTTATCGATTATGAATTGATATTTCTGAAGACCATTACTATTAACAGCGGCCCGTACCTCCCCGATCTTTTCAAAAAAAATTGCATCCCTACTTTTTTGTACTTCAAATAAATGACTATTTAATTCCGAACCTGTACTCCAGTATAACTTATTCGAATTCCTACTTGAACTACCATAAAAATTAACCAGGGTTACCGGCAAACTGGTTGAATTAAATTCATAAGCGCCCATATCTACTACGCCATTGAATATCCTGTTAAAGTTATGGATGTCGGAGAGCGGAAGCCCTGCATTATCACCCACATCAATACCTGAAGAAGCTGCTTGCAATTGCAATCCGTCATCACCAGTAAGCCAGCAATTATCCAGACCCGGTGCATTGGCAATGTTTATAAATGTTGGCCCTACAAACAAATTGCCAGTTCCTGGTCCGGAAATAAGATGAGGTCCATTTTGATTGCTTACATCTACTAACGAATAGGTAGCCGTAAAATTAGCCCCTCCTTGCAGAAAAAACTGGGGCCCGGTCCCTGTTACAGTATTTCCCCAAAAAATACAATTTCTTACTGTTGGATTAGCCGTTCCAGAATTACCGGAAACAAAATTTGAGCGGCCGAAAAAATTCCACCTCCATCTATAGCCGAATTATTCACAAATACACAATTTAGCATTGATGGATTAGCATTGCCATTACCACCACCCCAGCAATACATGGCTCCTGCTCTATTTGCGGCAACATTGCTGTAGAAAATAGAATTGGTGATAACCGGGCTTGCATTACCATTGTAGCCAAAATTATCAATGCCACCACCGCCTCCGGTTGCAATATTAAATGCAAAAATACAATTGGTAATTATTGGGTTTGCGCTACCACTGTTTTGCCCATGATTAAAAATACCTCCACCAAACAATGCTGTATTATTGGTAAATAAACAATTTCTGATCGTAGGGCTGCAAATACCACCGTTAGCTGCACTATTAAGTATACCGCCGCCAAGACTTCGATTATCATTGCCCAGTAAATCAAAATTGGCATTTGCACCAGTAATAGTAAAGCCATCTAATACCGACGTATTGTTTAAACTGCTGTTGTTAATTACATGGTAGCTATTGTCTCCATTGCCAGGCAGCCCAATTTCTGCACTTAATACAGATGTAAAGCCACAAGTAAAATTTCTTTGTGATAGAGTAGTCTCCGTTCCGTTAAAACTTCCATAGATAGAAACACCATTGATCATACTAAAATAAATATTGCGATTATTGGTTGCTGTGGTTAAATAGGTACCAGACATTATCCAAACCTCGTCGCCAGGTACGGATGCATTTATAACCACTTGAAGAGATGCACCAGGAAAAGCATTTAACCAGCTTGTTCCGTCCATTAATAATGATCCACCACTTGGTGAAACATATCTAATTACTGCATTTGAAGAAGTTGAACATAAAAATATCAGAATAATTATTGGTAACCTTAATTTCATAGATTAATAAATTTAAAACGCGGGAAAAAGCAGAGGAGCATTTAAATGACTAGTAAACTATTTTAAAAAATATATTTTAAATTAATAATTTTAGCTTATTCAATATTTATAAAAGCTATTTGTCCATTTGTTCCGTTTTTACCATAGGCGCCAATAATTAAATCGTATGTCGACAGACTTACCGAATAACCAAAATATCCATTTGCCTGACCGGTTTCATCAGTAATTTTTCTTTTAAACGAAACCAGTGTCAACGCAGCTGGTGAAAGACTTTTATAAATATATACGGCTCCTTTGTTAACAATACCTAATTCATCATCGGCCCGGTATGCTCCTATTGCCAGGCTATTATACCCAATACAAACACTTATTCCAAAATTATCAGAGGTTGCACCATCGGGCGCTTTAATGGAACCTGAATAATTAAAATTTGGACTTGCGGGGTTACCGTTTAAATACAAATAAATACTTCCCTGATCTGCATTCAAGCCTATATCATCGCCACTGGCTCCAATGACCAAATTTCTTGAACTAACATCAACGCTCACCCCATAATAGTCGAAAGCTTCTCCGTCTGGTGCTATGAATTTGCGAAAATGATTCTGTCCTGTCGCCCACCCGCCAGGATTGCTAAACTTAAAAAAAGAATAAACACTTCCCTGATCTGTATTTAAGCCTATATCATCCGCATACGCGCCTATTACAACATTTAATGAATTTATTCCAACGCTGGCACCAAAAAAATCACCCAAACTTCCATCATTTGCGGTGAGTTTTGCTTCTAATGCCCAAAGAAATCCTCCAAATCCAGCTGAGCCCTGATAGATGTAGGCACTTCCCTGATCAATATTAGGTCCAATATTATCTCCATGAGCACCTATCACTAAATCGTTGCCTGAACCAAGGTCGATACTAAATCCAAAATAATCATTTGCCTGTCCATCACCAGCTAATATTTTTGTTTGCTGGCTCCACTGTGTTCCAATTCGTGAATATATATAAACGCTACCCTGGTTAGTATTCGCACCATTGTCATCACCCCAAGCCCCAACCGCTGCAAATTCACTATTGATACTAACACTGGCGCCAAAATAATCATCGTCTGCACCATCCGCAGGAACTAATACATCCTGTTGCTGCCAAACTCCATTATTACGGTAATAAATATACGCAGTCCCGGATTGCACACCAGCCTGAGATGCCCGATGCGCACCAATAACAGCATAATCGCCGAAAATATTAACCTTGTATCCGAAATTAGCATCTGCACTTATGCCACTACCATTAAAATAAGTTGGTGGATTTTTCTCTGTTGTACTAAATAAAAAAGGAAACCAGTTTGTTCCATCAAACATATAAATTGTCTTTTTATCGATATCAAATACTAATAGTCCGGTTGCCGGGTTTTCAATGGCCTTTCGTTGCGTAGTTGTCATGGTGGTAATCAATGTGCCCTTTGTAGTACTATTGATATCCAATTGTGCACTTGCATGTGGTGTTGTTGTTCCAATACCAACACTTTGAGAATAGATGACAGAATGAAGGAAAAAAATTAGCAAGAACGAAGAAAGAAATTTTGCCTGAACCGATTTTCTTCTACGCTTGGAAATTTGTATAAAATTCCCATCCTCCAGTCTAACGGATGCATTGTTACTTTGATGGGGTTGAAGAAAAAGCGTATTCACCAAATGGCTTCTATGCAACCGGGTAAATAATTTATTAGGCAAACGTTCTTCAAACCATTTTAACAATTTGGCAGTTACAAGTACTTTGCCATTACTGAAATAAAGTTTTGAATAATTGGACGAAGCTTCTACGCGTACAATGGTGTGAGTATCTATCAAATAATTGCCCGTAGAAGTATTTAATTGTAGTGAAGGATTTTCCATTTTCAAAAAGATTAAGCTGATTAATTATTGTGAGATACTTCCACAATCAAACATACCATCTTACAGGTAAATCGTTTCCATCCCTGTCCACCGCCAAGTCCAGGATAATTATCATCGCAGCCCCTGAAACATTCCGGAATTTTATTCCCTGTCGGAAGGCCTGAAGAAAGTTTATCAATCTGTGTCATTACCTGCTTCATTTCTTCATCATATTTTACAGCCATCGCTGGCGTTAAACTGTTTCCTGCTTCATTTACTTTTTTTATAATCGCGTATCCCTGGTCAAAAAAAGGCAACATTTTTTTAAGTGATATGTTGTTGCCAATATCTTTCCTGATTTGAATGGGGTTGTATCGGGTATATGCCGCATTATTTTTTGCATTCAGAGCATACTCGAGCACCTGTTGTTTAGTTGCTGTTTGTGCCATTGCATTATTTTGCAATAACAAGTTGTTGCATATTATTAAACTAAATAGCATTATTTTTTTCAAATAACTAATTTAAAAAATTAAAAAAAAATTATCAAACAAAAAGCCTTACCAAAGGAAGCCGGGCCATTGCTATTACCTGGCTTTTCCAAAATCATCATTACCTATTATGAAGCCATCTTTCATTACTTCAACGTATAGAAGATAAGGCGTGCATCACCTGGTTTGCTAACTATCTCGGCAACGACTTTATTCCATTGCTTGTAAATCGTTAACTTATTTGCCTCCCATTGATAATAATACGTTACTACAAGGTCATTTTTTGTTGCAGAGTAAGGCAATGAAACGGTTTTTCCAGCAGAAATATCGAATTTAACCTCTACAATTCCGATGGCAGATTTAATTTTTTCATAGTCTGCATCACTGAGTTTTTTCTCCGTTTTTACTACAAGATCCGCTTCGTTTGTCCACGCCGATAAATCGGATACCAGTATCTCTTCTTTCTGAGGTTTTACTACTGTTTCTTTTTTGCAGGCAGTAAATACCAGCATTACTGCAAATAAGGTCAACAGGGAGTTTTTTGATTTTTTCATTGCATAAAATTTATTGTTAAAAAATAGTGTGCTACTACTTGCACTAAAATCATATTCATAAAAATTCTAAAACAAAACCATCGCCCATTACCTGTTAATTTAATATGTTCAATACTATACTTCAAAAGGATTAATGTTTTATCCTTAAAAATCAAAAAATATACTTTGCAAATTTTGCCTCATTCCTTGGCTCGAGATTAGTATCGGTTTTAGTATTCCTTTCCCAGAAAAAATCTGAGTTTATGTCAGATTCTATTAAAAGATCTAAATCGCAGAGCCAGGTCCCACGAATTTTTAACGTATTAATGGATAATTTTTCCGAACCATCTGTATTATATACGATTGCTTTTATGGTAAGAGCATAATTATCGGCCATATTAATGTTTAGAACCTGAAATTTACCGTACCTCTTTTCATTGGTTCTAAAAACGTAAACATCTTTTACCTGCCATAAAACACCGTTTTTATCAGATGCCACAATTTCATTTGAAGCCATAGCAGGCTCTTTGGTTTGAATGTGAGACATTTTTATTTCAGAAAAGTTGGTAGCCGGCGGATCCATAGGCAGAGCCGTATTCTTATCTTTTTTACAAGACTGGTTTGTGCTGATTAGCAGCGATAACAATATTCCTACTGTTGATAATTTTAGCGCTTTCATAATTTTATTTTTTATGTTCTTTTAATTTTTGTAACTCTTTTTGCAACAGTTCGCTTTTTTTATTAAGTTCAATTATATACAAAGTGAGTTCTTCAATTTTTTCCATCATCCTTTTTTGCATATCACCCAACTGAATGCCTTTTTGTTCAATTTCTTTTGCAGATGGTATATTCGGGAGATGATGATTTTTTTGTATAAATTTTTCTACCTGGTTCAGTGGTTTCAGCTTGTATGTTTTATTGAATACATAATCGGGCCATAAGGCAAATGATGCGGTGGTAATATCTTCACAAATAATATTACCTTTAACAGCTAGTTCAAAGTCGGCATTGTCGTAGAAAGTATTAATACCAATTGGTCCAGTGGGGTTAATAATAAGCCTGTTATCTTCCCGTGTAGAAAAAATGAAGCGTCCATTATTATTTTCTCCATTGGTACCCATCTTCAAATCATCAGTGAATACCCTGATAAAGCCTTTAGATACATTGTCTCTTCTGAATTCAAGGAGATAGCTACTGCTGGCGCTATTGATGGCCATTGCCGTTGGCCAATTACCTCCTTCAACATGCAATGGTACCGTGGGTGTAATGCCTATTCCAACAAAACCCTGAGGTGTAACCGTTAGCCTGTTTGCTCCATTGGTTCGTACTATAAAGTTTCCAGTTGTATTTATGTTATTTGTGCCTATAAGCATATCATTACTGATTGTCTGAATAAAGGCTTTGTCATCACCCGTTGCATTTTTCATTTGAATAACCGGGTTACTGTTTTGTAATGTCAGTTCGCCTGTCATATGAACTTGCGAAAGTGGATTAGAAGTGCCAATCCCTAAACGGCCATTGGAAGTAAACCACGCTCTATCTGCGCCATTGGTGCGCACAATCAAATTGCCTGAGTTATTATCAATAGTGGTCCCTATCTTAAAATCATCTCCCAATTGCTGTATAAATCCTTTGTTTAAATTATTCCGTTGAAACAAAACGATTGGGTCATCATCGTCGTTAATAATCATAGCTGTACTTGTAGTAGCGATATTAGATAAGTCGATATGTACCCGTGCAAGTGGAGTTGCCGTACCAATTCCAAGAAAACCTGTTTCATTCAATCGCATTTTTTCAAATGCTGCCGAAAAATTTGAACCGGCAGTTCCAAAAACCAATGCGGTACCTGCAGCCTGCCGTTCATTACCAACAAAAGAAGAGTTAAACCCATTATTACTATTTGCCGTTGATGTAGTAAAACGCAATAAAGTTCGGTCGTTAAGTGTAGCGCTTATTGTACGCAATCTTAATATTGTAC
>JBJXDV010000079.1:0-2876 GCA_046153465.1 Chitinophagaceae bacterium | reverse complement strand
ATGAATTAAATGAATTGGGGTATAACCATATGTTTATGGATATGTTTAATTCGATGGAAGCCAACAAAGCACCAAAGGAAACCTTTTATGATGGCTATGTGGTAAACTGTGTATTGGATGCAGCTTACCGCTCTGCCAAGTCAAAACTTTGGGAACCGGTAAAGCTTGATATCTGGAGAGGAAAAGAAGGATTCAGTAAAGATTCTCATCTTGTTGAATACGATACCGATCATTATTTAGTAAAGGAAGAAGTAACTCATTATGGTGCAAAAAAAGTAATTATCAAGAATAAGAAAACCGGGAAGATTAGTGATCGCGTGATCTAGCAATCTGGAATAAGATTCGAAACATTATTTTTTGCTTTTTCGATAAGAATAATAAGTACAGCGTTAGCTCAAAGAATCTAACAATTAAATGGAAAAAGCATATACGAAAGAAGAAATTTCTCTTATCAAATCAAAAATAGGGAAAGAATATTCTTCGTTGGCAAAAAGTTACGCCCCTTTTTTTATGGCACTTTTGGCTGCCTATTTTTTTGCCAAGCGGAAATCCATCGATAGGTTCATAACTACTACCCAGTACAAATCAATCTATTTGATTGTTTTTGTATTATTCTTTATAATTTTTACCTTTTTTGTACTAAATGATCACAAGAAAAGAATAAAACCATTCAATAAAGAATTGAAAGAGGGTAATAAAGTAGTGGTGGAGTTTAAAGCCCGAAAATACTTTGAACCTTTTAGGAAAAATTATCTTCTCTTTCATCCCACAATAAGTAATAAATATCTCTTAATAAATGAACAAGCATTTAATAGTATTGAGGATGGTGAATCAATAGAATTGATTTTAGGTTCAGTTACGGGAGTAGTATTGGCACTAAGGATAAAGGAGATTATTATCTCATCAGTAGAAAAATTTTCAATTTAGATAGTTACCTATAATTGTATGAATAAACATGTTAGCAGGTTATCAATTGTAACATTCATTGTTATGATAATTGGATGCAAAAGCAAGAGCAAGGAGTATACTTCATGGCCCTCCTACGGTGGATCTTCCGAAAGAATTAGATATTCATCCCTTACACAAATTGACACTGCGAATGTTTCCCAATTGCAGGTTGCCTGGACCTACAGCAGTGGCGACGTTGATACAGCAAATCATTCACAAATTCAATGCAACCCAATTATGGTGGATGGAATCCTTTACGGTACGAGTCCCCAAATGAAATTATTTGCCGTTGATGCATCAACGGGTGTTCAAAAATGGTTGTTTGATCCCAATAGCAAAACCAGGTTTGATAATAATCGTGCTGCTTTTCATACAATGATCAATATACGAGGAGTAACTTATTGGAGCGATGGCAAGGGTGATAAGCGCATTTTCTATACGGCAGGATCGCATACATTTGCCATTGATGCAACCAGCGGTAACCCGATTTCCTCCTTTGGAAAAAACGGTTCCATCGATCTAAGTGAGGGATTGGGACGCGATGTAAACGATTTGCTATTAGCAAATACTTCCCCGGGTATTATTTTTAAAGATTTATTGATTTTAGGAACAAGGGTAGATGAAGCACCGCCTTCTGCACCTGGGCATATACGTGCGTATGATGTACGTACCGGCAAACAGCAATGGATATTTCATACCATTCCACATCCCGGAGAATATGGTTACGAAACCTGGGAAGATTCTACGAACTACAAACATATCGGTGGCGCCAATGTTTGGAGTGGTTTTTCCCTCGATGAAAAAAGAGGAATACTCTTTGCTCCTACTGGCTCTGCGGCCTACGATTTTTATGGTGGCAAACGAAAAGGTTCCAACCTATTTGCAAACTGTTTGATTGCTATCGATGCAAATTCAGGCAAACGTATCTGGCATTTTCAATTTTTGCATCATGATTTATGGGATAAAGATCTACCCACACCACCGGCTTTAATAACTATTACCAAAGAAGGAAAGCAGATTGATGCAGTTGCCCAGCCTACCAAAAGCGGAATGATTTTTATTTTTGACCGCGAAACCGGTAAGCCAATATATGATATTGATGAGATACCGGTCGATACCATTAGTGATTTATTGGGTGAAAAAGTTTGGCCAACCCAACCCATAGTTAAGAAACCTGCTCCATTTGTTCGGCAAACAATAACCGCTAACGATCTTAACCCCTATCTGCCCGATACCAGCTTTGCCAAAATCAAGAAAACGATGGATGGTAGCCGTTATGGAAATATGTTCACCCCACCGGGAAAAAAGCCTTTAATTGTATTGCCTGGTTATGATGGCGGGGCCGAATGGGGAGGTCCGGCATTCGATCCTCAAACCTGCGTTCTTTATGTTAATGCAAATGAAATGGCATGGGTGATGGAAATGGTAGAGAATAAAAGAAGTAAACCCGGCAAAGAAAATTATTTACAGGCAGGCCAACAGATATACAATCAATATTGTATGACTTGTCATGGTGCCGACCGAAAAGGAACCGGAAACAATCCCTCTATATTAAATATCGAAAAGAAATATTCCCAGGAAGATTTTTATTCGTTGGTAAATAGCGGACGAAGAATGATGCCTTCCTTTAAACAATTTAGTGAAGAAGAGAAAAGTGCTTTAGCCAGTTTTGTGTTGGAGCAGAAAATGAATCGGCAAAAAGAATTTATACCAGTTGTACATCCTATCGACAGTATTAATAGTATGCCGTATACAATGACGGGCTATAATAAATTTCTTAGTCCTGAGGGTTATCCGGCTATTAGTCCTCCTTGGGGAACGTTAAACGCCATTAACTTGTCTACCGGAGAGCTGGTATGGAAAATTCCATTGGGTGAATATGGTGCATTAAAAGCAAAAGGTATTCCTGCAACAGGAACTGAAAATTA
>JBJXDV010000078.1:0-15085 GCA_046153465.1 Chitinophagaceae bacterium | reverse complement strand
TAGTTTGTATATACAACGGGTAAATAAAAATTAAAGATATAAGGCACAAATTATTTTGTTGCCCCTGCTGCACATTTTCAAGAATTTAAAAATACTTTTGGTGCAAAGCCCCTCCTTGGGAGGGGTTTGGGGAGGCCCAGCGCAAAGAATTTACGGATGGAACGGGTTTAGACTGGTTAGATTTTGGCGCCCGAATGTATGATGCACAAATTGGAAGGTGGAACCACATAGATCCGTTGGCAGAAACATCGAGAAGATGGAACCCTTATGCCTATGCGTATGATAACCCGATAAGGTTTATCGACCCTGATGGGATGCAAAATGCAGATGCGCGGAATCGACATTCAGATGATGATCAAGAAAGTTCAAAAGAAGATAAATCACCTTCTGCTATGGCACAATTGTGGTACCGTGAAAAACTTAAGAGTGGAGAAATTTTGGGGCCTATAGCTAGCCCTATTTATAACCGAAAAGGTGAATTTTTGGGAACTGATGATGAAGGGTTGCAAGGAAAAGCAATTGTGATGGATGAAAAGAATTTCAAACAAAATATGAGTCATTCAGATGCTATATCAAATAATTTAGGGGCTGCAGGTCTTGAATCGGAGGTTGCGTTTTCAAATCTGCTCTCTCATTATATTGACTTGCCTAATAGGCCAGACTATGATGGCTATGTAACTAAGGAAGAGGCCGATAAATGGTACACTTTAGGGTCGGGAGGAGATTTATTTATTGATGTTTCCAAAATGCGATTACCGGGAGTATCAACGGCTTCCTTTGGAAATACTGTTGGAACCCAAATAGATCCTAATTTTGGCTTGCCAGTACCTCTGGGAAATACTGGGAAGGTATTTGGTAAACTAAGTTTAACTCTTTTGAATTCAAATGGGGAAGTACAAATTGGATATAAAATACTTTTGCCAAATCATTCTAGTCTAGTGCTAGATAATTACAGTTTTGAATCACAACCAGGAGCACTTATCAGAAATTTTGCAACTTGGGTTGGAGATCCAGGGAAAGGCAAAAGTTTTGATTTTCAAGGATATGGAAAAAATCCTAAAGTTCCAGTAGTTTCCAATTTTATTTATTCCTTATATCCTCCTTGGCAAAAGAAATAAGATATTAATATGGCTAGAATCAAAGGACTTGAGTTTTTTATTATTATTGGTATCAATATTATTACCGGCTGCGAAGGCAAGCTTGATAATCCTTTGTCGAAAGAAACTATTAGAGATATTTTTGGGCAAGTGATAGATTGCAAATTAGTTCAAATGCGAGACGTTGGGGGCATTGACATACATGGAGAAATTTTTCTGTTTTATGAGTATCAGTTACCCAAGGATGAAATAGCTACATTGATTATGAATGATGCTATTGTAGCTTATCCAAAATATTCTTTTGGCTATTTTAGTACAACAACATTAATCGATAGTAACTATAAATCTAAATGGAAACGATTTCCAATTAATAACAAAATGGATTCTTTATTGTTCCAATCAACATTTTCCTTTCTTGAAATTTCATCATTAATGGACAAAATAAGAAAATTAGATAAAGACTATTTCGCGGATTCAAGTAATTTTTATTCCTATATTTCTGCGAAATCAACGGGTAATTGTTTTTTTATTCTTGTGCCCAAAATAGACAGGTTATTTTTGGTAATAATGACAGGCTAGATCAACCAATGTTGCCTCATGGGAGGAAAGGGATGGAGTTAATAAAATAGAGAGTGCTGCTCCCCCGCTGGCGCAAGTATGATTATAAAATAGTGAAAGCTGGCGCGGGTGTTTTTTCCGGTTAGTTTAGAAATTTTACAAAAGCAGGTAGCGAGGAAAAACAACCTCCCGCATGAGGCGGGACAGTGTGTGCCTGGGTAGCAAGAAGATAATAGTTTAAAAAAACTAGCAGTACAGCTCAGTATCGCATATTCAAAACAGGTAGTTTGTGTATATAAAAGGCAAATAAAAATTAAAGATATAAGGCACAAATTATTTTGTTGCCCCTGCAACACATTTTCAAAAATTTAAAAATACTTTTTGTGCAAGGCCCCCTCCTTTGGAGGGCTGGGGAGGCCCGGCAGTGGGTTAGACTGGTTAGATTTTGGTGCACGTATGTATGATGCACAAATTGGAAGGTGGAACCATATAGATCCGTTGGCGGAAACATCGAGAAGATGGAACCCTTATGCCTATGCGTATGATAACCCAATACGGTTTATTGACCCGGATGGGATGAGTGCAGATGAAAGTTTAGGAGATTGGATGACAAGGAAAGAGAAGGAAGATGCTCAACAAAAAGGAAGTGCTAAAACTTCGGATGAATTTAGACAGGAAGCTAGTGCAAACGCTGAGAACGCGCAAAATCAACGGGAAGTTGAAGCAAAGGTGCAGGCAGCCTGGGATGAGGCTGGAGAACAAAATGAAGATTCCAGAGCAGTCATTATAGGTGGAGCGAACCGATTAACTAGGTATGGAATAAACACCTACAGTAGTGAAATGAATGGAATTTATAACGGAATTGCTCTCTCTCCAGAGGCTAAGTCTCTTTATCATTCCGATGGCTCCAAAAAAGTGCATGAATTTCTTGTAAGTAAGATTGTAGCTGATATTAAGAAAAATTCAAAAGCAGGTCAGAAGTTAATTATTTACGGATATAGTTATGTAGGCCATGTGGCTTTAGAAGTATGCCGAAGACTTAAACAATTAAATATTACCGTTGACCTTCTAATTACGGTAGATGCGGCATGGGGGCCTTATACTAATGAAGTAGATAGACAGGTTTCTGATAATGTGAAAATCAATTTTAATCTTTATCAAACCAGATTAGATGAAAAGAATTCTCGTGGGGGAAGTAATTGCCCAATGGATGCTTCTAAAACCCATATTTTCGAACTCGATTTAACAGGGAAGCCCATGCCAATTACAAATGGATGGGGATTTACTTCAAATGAAATATTAGACCATAAAAACATAGATAATGGAACCTCTGGCTCTGTAATAAAATTAATTAATCTCTTTTTAAAAAAGTAATTATAATTATGCTTAGATCAATTTTGAAATTATATGTTTGGGTTACGTCGATATTTATTATTGTATTTGTTTTAATTTTTTCGATTTCCTTAAGATTAGGATGGAATATCTATGATTGGTTTTATAAAAATCATAGCAATTGGGTAAATCCTATAGCCACGACCAAAGAATCTATAGATGACATACTGACTATTAATTTCTTTATACTTTTGGTAGTTAGTATTTACTTATTAAAAAAAAGCGAACGAATAGGTAGACTTGGATTAATGGCTTCATTGTTTTTTTTATATCATTTTTGGTTTTGGTTGAATTTTGTGTAATCTTCTCCAATAGCGCAAGCATATAACTAGTAAGTCTTGCCCCCAGCTGGCGCAAGTATGATTATAAAATAGTGAAAGCTGGCGCGGATGTTTTTTCCGGTTAGTTTAGAGGTTTTACAAAAGCAGGCAGCGAGGAAAAACAACCTCCCGCAAGAGGCGGGACAGGGTGTGCCTGGGTAGCAGGAAGATAATAGTTGAAAAAAAACTAACAGTAAAGCTCAGTATCGCATATTCAAAACAGGTAGTTTGTTTATATAACAGGCAAATAAAAATTAAAGATATAAGGCACAAATTACTTTGTTGCCCCTGCAACACATTTTCAAAAATTTAAAATTAGTTTTGGTGCAAGGCCCCCTCCTTTGGAGGGCTGGGGAGGCCCGGCAGTGGGTTAGACTGGTTAGATTTTGGCGCCCGTATGTATGATGCACAGATTGGAAGGTGGAACCATATCGATCCGTTGGCGGATGCCATGCGCAGGCATAGCCCTTTTAATTATGTTTTTAATAATCCTATAAGACTTATAGATCCGAATGGGATGAGTGTGGAACATCCTGAAAACGGAATATTATACACAAGAAAAGATGCAGAAGAATTCTTTAAAGTTTTATTGGCATTATTTGGAAAGAAAAAAACAAGTGAAAAAGATAAAAAAAAAGTAATAGTTATTGGAGGCATGGGGAAAAAAATACAACCTGATGTGCAACAAATGGCTGATAAAATTAAGAAGACTAACCCAGATGCCCTTGTTGATATCTTTACAAATCAAGAAGCAGGTAATAATTGGCTTTCCAATTTGGTGAAGGAAAAGACTACCTCTAAAGAATTTATTACCTCTCCGCAG
The DNA here is from genome assembly GCA_046153465.1 of Chitinophagaceae bacterium. Classification (GTDB taxonomy): domain Bacteria; phylum Bacteroidota; class Bacteroidia; order Chitinophagales; family Chitinophagaceae; genus Endoryza. The sequence continues at coordinate 10,895 of JBJXDV010000078.1, read as the reverse complement.
AGTCTCTCCCTTTGCCCTGCGCGTTAGCCGAGGACACTGCGGCACCAGATACAAAATGTTGTTTTAGTATCTTTACTTACTCACGTCCCGAAAAGAAATGCCCTATAAATAAGTTATATACTTAGTACCAAAAAATCCTAGGAGACACACAAGGCCGTTAGGAGATATACTGCTGAGATAGTGATTACTTTCAAAATGTACACATGCCATCGCAAAACAAAAAATGGTCAATAAAAACTATAGAATGAAATAGTACGATCACTATGTTTTCTATTGTATCTATTGACCATTCACCTATTAACAATTTACTTATTGACAATTCACGTATTCACTTTCTTAATCTGTAAATCTTCCTCCTGCATTGATCCATGCAGTAATTTTATCTCGATCGCCCTGCGGCAATGCTCCCGTAGGAGGCATAATACTTGGGCTCCCGTCAATCGCTCTTGCTTTTACCCGGTCTTTATTCAATACAATATTACAATCAACTGAAAAATTGATACCACCTGTTGGGGTACCACCAGTATGACAAGTAGCGATTGCGCAATTAGTTTGAATGATTGTACGGGCCGCAATAAACAGGGCACCTGCTGACAAAGGATTAACAGTAATACTTGTATTTTTTACACAACCAGTTCCATTCTTAACATTTACCGTATGATTTCCTGATGAAATATTATTAAAAATATTAGAGGCCTGGAAAGGGCCTGCATCTACACTATAAGTAAGATTGGTACTACCTGCAGCAGTAGCCGTAACAACGCCGCTCGGTGCGCAGGGGTCAGAATTTGTTGAAGTGGCACTTATGGTAAGAGTAACTCCCACACAAGGATCTGTTTCGTTTACTGTAAAGGATCCACTGCCGGTACAACCCTTGCTATCTTTCGCCACCACAGTATGTGCACCCTTTGCCAGATTCGTAAAAGTTCCTGACGATTGAAATGCTCCTCCGTCAATACTAAAGGTAGATGAACCAGAACCTCCACTTGCAGTTGCGGCAATACTACCCGTTGATGCACCGGCATCAGTATTAGTGGTGGTAGCGGTTACGGTAATCGTAACTCCGGCACATGGATTGGCAGGAGGGGCGTCGGATTTACTACAGGCATAAAATACAATACCTAAAATAAGTACAACTGAAAAAATTTTCAAAAAAGCAACAAATTGTTTCTTCATATCAGTAATTTTCTTTTAGTACGTTTAATAGCCTGTATGGGTTGTCTGCTTATTTTTTAAATGCGGGCCTGTATCTTATACCAACTAGTATGCCATAACTGCTGATATCCATTTTTCCAAAACCGGTTCCGCTGATGGGTAATTTTAAATAAGGCTCTCCCTGTATTGACAAGGACCGATTTAGCTTTTTTTCAAACCCGGCAGACAGGTTAATAATTTTTAGCCAATCGTTTTGTTGAGAGCTCGTTTTCCAATCCTTCGTTAAAATTGTTGGATTGGCATTATTATTTTTATAGCTATAGGTATAAGCTTGTTTGCGCATAATGTAAGAAGAAATACCCGTGCTTGCAAACCATGTGACCGTTGGTTTCATACTTATATTGTAACGCACATTCAACGGAATATCCCACATATCACAATTTCCTTTTAAGGAATTAAGTTTTACATAGGTGGTCCAGTAATGAAGCGGTGGATGAAAATCCTTTCCCATCGCAGAATAATTCTTTTTAGTAATGGTAAAGCCGGTATTAACCGACCATCTTTTTGATAAACTATAGGATACCTGCAGTCCGATATTGAACCCTGGTTTATTATTACCCGTGCCGTGAATACGACTGAAATCTATTCCGGTAAATAACCCAAATGCAAAACGATTGGCAAGTGGCTTTTTGCCGGAAATTTTTTTAGAGGGAGAAGCAGCAACGACAGGAACGGTTTCTAAAGAATCGGTTGCAGCTCCGGGTTTGCCTGAAGCAATCGTTGATGGATTAACAATGGCAGCGGAATTATTTAATGGTGGATTTGTATTCTTTTCTTTTACAACTTGTTTTGTATCCTCATTGCCAGATTTGTTATTCTTCTCAGTTGTTTTATTGGAAGGCTGTTCATTCGTTACATCAATATTTGTTGATCTTTTATTTTTTGCAATAAATTTATCTTGTTTTTCAACCGCCGAAAATTGTACAGATATTCCCCGTTTCTTGATTCTTTTTTCCGATAGGGTTTTAGAAACACGGTTACTCAATGGAAACGGTTTGTTTGTGCCTATTGAAGTTGACACCAAACCTGTTGTTTTGTTTATTTCCTGATTTGGCAGGGTAGGAGGGGCTGAAGAGGGAATGATTTCAGGTTCAGGAATGGACTTGCTTTTGTTTGCAATAGTTTCTCCAGCTTTTACTTTTGTGTTATTAATGACTTGATCAGATGATTTACTAAGATTTTTTTCAGTTACAATTTCAGATTTTTTATTCTCGGGAATATTAATAGAAGTGTTATTATTTATTTTGGTTGATTTTTTTTCAGCAAGCATCCATACCAATCCACTTCCACCAGCTAACAGGAATAAAAAGAAGATCCACAGAAAGCGCTTTCTATCCTTTTCCTTTTTTAAAGGAAGCTCAATATTGAGCCGGTGTTCAAGCTGCTCCCAGCCCGATGTGCGCTGGTCCACATCAGATTGCTCCGCTGCTTCCCTGCTTAATCGGTCAAGGTCATTATCAGATAGGGGATACATAAATATTGAAATTCGATTTGTTTAATAATAATTTTCTAAGGTTATCTCTTGCTTTTGAAAGGTTTGATTTAGAAGCTCCCACTGAAATACCTAATTTTTTTGATATCTCTTCATGCGATAATCCTTCAATCACAAATAAATTAAACACCGTTCGATAGGAAGGTGATAACAAGCGGATAGATTCAAGAATTTCTTTGAACGACAAAACATCCATTCCATTTTCTCCATTTGTAGGAAGATTTTCTGATTCAGTATTCAGTGTATGCCCATTTACCGACGACTTTTTCTTTCGGTAATGATCGATACAGGTGTTTACCAAAATCCGTTTGAACCATCCTTTCAGGGATAGCAAAGTATCTTCCTGCCGAAATTCATCGAACAACTGTATATTTTTGAAAAGTTTAATAAAGGCTTCATTCATCAATTCTTCAGCTTCTTCTTCCCTATTACAATAGCGGTAACAAATTTTCATAGCAAAGCCACGAAGCAGGTAATACAACTCCTTCTGGGCATTGCGATCATTTTGACGGCAACCCAGCAACAATGCACTTATTTTCGAATTGTCTGTAAGCAAGGGTGTTGGTTTTGGCGTATCAATACGCTCCGAAAAAGTACAAATTTTCCGCCTGGAACACTCTAATTACGTTTGCGAATTAAAATTGGTTGCTTTTTGTAGAGGTTTTAGAGCTAAAAACCCTTCAAAATAGAAGCAGGCGGACTGCCAATTAAACTAATATCAGCCTTAATAAACGCCTGCACCTGGAGATGCGTTTTTTGAGCCAATATGCCCAGTACCTTCAACTCATAAAGTTTTCCATTCGTATTCATCCAGGTGGTTATGGGCTGATTCAATCTTGATTCAATCAATAATTTATTTTTTTGAATGAGAGCGGCAATATCAAATACCGTTTGATTTTTCAACTGCTTCATTATCTTTTTTCTAAAAAGGCTTTTGGCCATGTTTACCAAAATATCTTTTGTGTCAATTGAAAAATTAATATCAGGCATCGCTATTACTTGTAAAGCGGTATCTAAAACAGGGGTTCCGCTAAGATGCAATACTCCTTTTCTATTTCCTGTAAAAGCAACATCAATCATAAGTTTACCATTATTTTCTCCTCCAATCCTTATCTCCTTAATTACAAAAGTTCTACCATCTGCCTCAAACGGTTTGTTGCGTAAACTATCGTTCAGTAATTGATTAAAGAATTTGTATTCATAAACTGCATCAAGATAAGTACTAACGCCTGTATTGTTCAGGTTGTTGGTAATAGGTGGAATTTTTGCGTTGGTAACAAGCCGCACACTATCCGAAGAAAAAGACGGAGTACCAGTAAAACCAATTGACAAAAACAACGTATCATTAACTGAATTAAATCGGCCGATACGCAATTGTGTTGGATTAAGATTTAGAAAACCATAATGGCTCACTGGCATTACCCGGCTTCCTCCATTTCTAAATTGTTGCAATAAAGAATTGTTATTAAGTGCTTGTACAAACCGATCAAATACCTGGCAATAGTTATCAACCGATGCTTTTATGCTATCTGAAATCAGGGAGGTAATATCAGTTTGTAAAACCGTAACCTCGCATTTGTCGATAGCTGTTGAACTTTCGAGACGGGTAGTAGTTCTTAATTGGTGATTCGGTAAAAATTCTAACAAAGATCCGATGCTTAGATCAATTTTTCGGAATGGTTCATTACCAAAACCACAACTTCCACCTACCCACGGAGAAACCTGTTTATCAAAGGCACAAATTCGTTTACTACCAGCAATCTGATAATTCCCGCGAAAACCAATGCTTACTTTGTTATTGATACAATTAAAAGTAAAGGGCGAACGAATAAAACGGTACTTGTACCGAAAATCACAGGAGCTTTCGGTATAGGCTGGCCATTTTTCATTGGTAAATTCCTTTGTGCTGGTTGAATCCATCACGGTTAACAGCGGGCGCATATATACTTTGATAGGGATATTAATTTGTGATGAAGGCAATGCCGGTAAAAAACGAACAGGGGTTTCTGTATGCATTGCTTTTTTGCTGCTGCTGCAACCAACAGTAAGTGTAATGATAAACGCAAAAATTCCGGAATAATACTTCATGTTGTTCAATTAAGAAATAAACGATCAAATATCCTCTTTTCGCATGAAAATGGTTGTAAAGAGTTATTAAATCTTTGTTTGTGGGCTCGTTTGGTTTAATCATTTAATTTATTTTTGTTTGCTATGGAATCTTCTTACAAAGCAACCTATATCAACGACAAAGGCCAACAGTTTCCGGCAGTAATATTTGTTTCATCTGTTACCCTTACTATTCGTTATGTAAATGAATCAGGAGAACAACGGGATTTGAATTGGCTTGCCGAAAAAATTCAATCCTTCGAGCAAAATTCAACCGGTGCTATCCTTTTTTATCAAGGTTCTTCAGTTAAACCGGAGCAATTGATGATTCAGCAGCAGGAATTAATTATTGCAATTCAGAAAAAATTCAGGGGTTACAAGTTTATGGGCGGCCTTTACCATCACACTATTGGTAAAACGGGTAATAAAATTATTTTGATACTTAGTGTTTTAGTTTTGTTGCTTGCTTTGTTATATACATGGATTCTTCCATGGTTTGGTGAACGGGTAGCTATGAATTTTTCTAAAGAATATGAGATGAAACTGGGAGAGCAGATGTATAACAGCACCATTAGTGCTTTAAAAATAGATAGTACAAAAACACGCATAATCAATAGTTTTTTCAGGGAATTAGATTACAAGCTTGATTATCCCATAAGCATTACCGTGGTAGAATCGAAGGAAGTAAATGCCTTTGCCATTCCGGGTGGGCATATCGTTGTATACGATGCAATTCTTGAAGGAATGAAAACACCGGAGGAATTAGCTGCTTTACTTGCGCATGAAGCGTCCCATACAACAAAAAGACATTCTCTTCGCGCTATTTTTCGCGGGCTTTCAAGGCAGATGTTCCTTTTACTGCTAGTTGGAAGCGATGCAGGCATCGTTGGATTTTTGGCTGAAAAGGCTGATGCTTTAAAAGGATTGCAATATTCGCGGGCATTGGAAACCGAAGCAGATAACAATGGTATGCAACTAATGTATGATAGTAAAATTAATGCGGCAGGTATGTTACGATTGATGGAACTGCTGCAAAAGGGAACGATTGGAAAAGAACCTGCTGTTTTTTTAAGTACGCATCCGGTATTTAAAGATCGGGTTGAAAATATCCGTCGTCAACTAAAAAAATATCCGGCAGAAAAGGAAAATAGCATCGCAATAAAAAAACTATTTCATGATTTATACGAAGAATGGTAAATTTCAATATAGTACCTGTATATTTCTTGAAATTGGAGAGTATTTGAAATGCGCTAAACAGGTATAAAACCTTTTAGGCATCAATGAATTTAGTTATAAAATTCAATGAGTATTCATCCTTGCTGCTTGCTTATTATTATTTTTTGATTAGTATATGTGCTTAGCTTAGTGTCTTGGTATTGTATTTCGGTATTTATCTTCAATCATTACTTACTTCCATAATAAAACGACAGCATATGAAATTCATTTTTTTTGTATTGATAATAATTACCAGCGCAACAATGATGGCACAGTCCAATTCCGTTGGTATCTTTCGGGACCATGTTGATATTGGAAATCCGAAATTGAAAGGTTCTGTACTATTTAACGACGACCAATCGTATTCATTAAAGGCAGGCGGATATAATATATGGTTTGGCCGCGACGAGTTTCATTATACGTATAAACAGATGAAAGGTGATTTTATTCTTACAGCCAATATGAAGTTGGTTGGAAAAGGTACCGACCCTCATCGGAAAATTGGATGGATGATACGGGCTGGCTTAGGTGAAGATGCTGCGCATATAAGTGCTGTGGTTCACGGAGATGGTATGACTGTTTTACAATGGAGACGCTTGCGTGGTGCATTTATGCGGGATCCGGAAGACGAATTGTTTTCCAGGAAAACCAATGTTGAAATTGTTCAATTGGAGCGTATTGGGAAAATGTTCATTATGCGTATTGCAAATGCCGGGGAACCCTTGCAGGAAGTAGGACGAACAGATGCTATTGATATGCCGGAGGAAGCGATGGCAGGGTTAATCATGTGCAGTCACAATGCCGATGTGCTGGAAGAAGGTATTGCCTGGAATGTTCGAATTGAATCAACAGTACCTGACAATTATAACGGTTACCAGGATGGGATATTAATGAGTCGCCTTGAAACGATCAATGTATTTGACGGAAGACGGAAAATAGTATATGAAGATAAGGTAAGATTTGAAGCACCCAATTGGATGAAGGATGGCGCTAATCTATTATTCAACCAGGGGGGCCTGATTTATAAAGTACCCGTTAAGGGCGGCGTACCTCAAAAAATAAATACAGGTAATGCTGCCCGCAATAATAACGATCATGTACTTTCTTTCGATGGAAAAATGCTTGCTATTAGCAGTCATAGAGAGGGAATGCCTGGCGGTGGCAGTACCGTTTATTACCTTCCTGTGTCAGGTGGCGATCCGGTATTGGTAACCGATAGTACGCCCTCCTATTTACACGGATGGAATCCTAATGGTAAAGAACTCGTATATACGGCCCAGCGAATCAGCAAAGCACCTGTTTATAACATTTATAAGAAAACAATTGATGGTGGCCCGGAAGTGCAACTTACGTTTAATTCAAAGGGCCTTGCCGATGGCCCAGAATTTTCTCCTGATGGTAAATGGATTTATTATTGTGATACCCGTACTGGTACGATGCAGATATGGAGAATGAAACCCGATGGAAGCGGTAATGAGCAACTAACTTTTGATGAATACAATAATTGGTTCCCGCATATTTCACCCGATGGTAAATGGATGGTGATTTTATCTTTTCCAACAACCGTAAATCCCGGTGATCATCCTTTTTATAAACGGGTAATGCTTAGGATGATGCCCGTTAATGGAGGGTCACTTAGAGTAATTGCTTATTTATATGGTGGGCAGGGAACCATTAATACACCAAGCTGGAGCCCCGATAGTAAACAGGTTGCTTTTGTAAGTAATAGCGGACCCCGCAATTAAATAAAAAGGAAAAGTTGGTTACGAAGCGATTGATGATATGATTCAACAATTAATCACCTTATTATAATTGTGGTTCCTTTTTTTACTATCAACTGTTTTGTGTCCCGATCAATATATTGAAGTATCCAAACAAAGGTTCCAGTGGGTTGTTGCTTTCCATTAATAGTACCATCCCATTTTTTGGTCCAATCTTTCGTTTCATAAACAAGTTGTCCAAACCGATTAAATACCCTGAATATTAAGTTATCGGCTTTATATGCGTTTAATGGATACAGGTAGTCATTTTTTCCGTCGTTATTGGGAGTAAATGCATTGGGTACAGCAATACGGCAGGTATTGACCGCCTTTATTTTTTGAGAAATTGTATCCAAACAGTTGTTATCGTTTCGAATAATTAATCTTGCGGTATAAAATGTTTCCCTGGTAGAAGTTGGGGCATTGTATTTCTGTGGAGGTGGGTTTTGTAAAATACTAGTAAATCCGTTACCAAAATCCCAGTTCCAGAATCTAAGCTTTCCAATACTTTTATCAGTAAAGGTGGCGAGATCTTCAGGGCACACTACTTCCGGAAATTGAAACTGTGCTTTCAATTCATTATCTAAGTTTATGGTTACTGTAGCTGAATCTGTGCAAACGCCATTCGAAACCTTAAGTTTTAGTTGTTTTTGTCCGAATATGGTGTAATAAATAGTCTGACTTCTCTGAGAGCCGATGGAGGTATTGTTTGAAGTCCAAAGCCAGCTATTCACTCCATTGCGTCCATCATGCAAAAGAGTTACCGTATCTACTTTGCAACCCAACACAACCTGGTAAATGAAATCAGCAGATACAGTATCTTTTACAACGAAGTTTATAAATGAACCAACTGGTGTTTCCAATCCACAATCATCAAATAATGTATTACCGTCACTACCCCTTTGTAACCTCAATTGGTAAACACCTCCCAGCTGAATAGGTTGTGATAGTTTTACCTGTATAATTTTACTGCCAGTAACTGAAGTTGCGCAATTGCCACTTGCAGCCGATATATTTATGTTAGACGGACCGGTTAAAATAAAATCACTTCCATTGGGTGCAATCGAGGCACAATTAATGGGCCTTCTAAAAACAAGTTGTAGTTGGTCTGGCGCGCAGGCTACAGCGGTTAGGCTATCCATGGGCGTTGGTTGTATAGGAAATACAGTAAAAGAAACGGATTCACCGGGAGGTATATCACGTTTGCAGTTATCCAGTAAGGTATTTCCATCAATACCATTTTTTATTGTGATTGTATAGTTGCCTGGAGTTAATAAGCCGTTCATAGTAAGAATCACAGAATCCATATCAAAACTGCTGCTGCATCCAAATCCGGTAGCCGCTACAATAGTGCCATTTGCAGGCGAAATTGAAAAATCACTTCCGTTGGTAGCGAGGCTATTGCATTTCATTTTTTTATTTAGCTTAATGCCAATTTGTGTACCTCCGCAACCAGACAGTGCACCATTTAATTTTGGTATGGTTGGATCTGTAATACTTGCGGTTCCGCCACCAAAAGAAAGTTTATAGCCTTTTTGAGATTGACTAAAATTAGTGAGCAACAACAAATATTCATGACCGATAATCAGATTTGGCATTGAACTGAAATTAGAAAAGGTAGGGCCGGCGCAATTAATTAAGCCGTTTCCGGTAGCAGATGCACCAGTGGTTCCCGGGTTACTTGACCAATTACATGCTACAAACAACGAGGTATTTGTAAATACCTCGTCCGGATTTTTTCCTGTGATATCAAAAATTTGCCAATCATAATCGTTGTCAATTTCGGTGGGGGTCACTTTAAAACCCAACGTTCCCGCAGAAAAACAGGTAAATCTATACCAAAAAGGAAAAATATCTGAATAACCTGCATTATCGCGGCAGGGTACAGGAATGGGTGTTCCGCCACACATTGCAACATTAGTTTGACTGAATGTATCTACTCCACATACAGGGAAGGCCGTGGAGGGAGTTTGGCCCAATGTTGTACAAACCTGTGAATGAACGGTTAGCGCGGATATCAAACTAATTAATAGAGAAAAAAATCTTCTTAATGTCATAGTTGTATTGACCAGTTAAATTATGTGTTCGCTGCAAAAACGATAAAGATAATCTTGTATACGATGATACCAAATAAGAACGTTTGGGTGAGCTATAGATTATTAGTGATGCAATATTTCTGCCACATGTCTTTTTATGGATATCGAAATTTTTTCTAATGGCAGATCGTTTTCATCTCCTCCAAAAGGATCTTCAATTTCCTCAGCTATTAATTCTAAACTTGCCAATACATAAAAAATAAAGGTAACCACTGGAATAACCCAGAACCCAAGACTGAAAACAAAACCAAAAGGCATAGTAAGAATATAGGTGAAAATAAATTTTTTTACAAACACACTATATGAAAATGGAATGGGAGTATTTTTAATTCGTTCGCAAGCGCCACAAATATCAGAGAAGGACTGAATTTCGTTGTTAAGTGTTATTAATTCATCGCCGCTTATTTTTCCTTCTTTTTTCAAGCGATAAATACGTTGTGCCAGGAAGGAAGCAATTTGATTGGGAACATGTTTATTTTTATCGACACCTGCCAGTTCTGGATGTTCTTTAGCATCCAATTCAAGCCTTGTGGTTTCCAATGCAAGATGATTTTTTAATACACTTGCAAACAATGGAATCATTCTTGAAAAAAATTTTCTGTTTTCTTCATCCTCCGGGTTTAATAATGCATTTAGTTTGATGGCAAGGCTTCTGCTATTGTTAACCAACGCTCCCCATAACTTTCTTCCTTCCCACCAACGGTCATAAGCTGAATTGGTACGAAATACTAATAATAATGATAATACAAAACCCAATAATTGATGCAGAATCGTAAGGTTGCTTATATAACTGCCCTTTGATAATTTCCAATAATTTAATTCAAGATAAGCGATCAATCCAGAATAAGCAGCAATGGCTGCCATAAAAACGATTAACTTTCGAAGTGTATCACCCTTGTGAAAACGAAAAATAAAATTGAACCAATCTTTAGGATTGTATGAAATCATAGCGTTAAAAAATAAAGAGTTCTAAATGATTTGATTTCTTATTGTCTCTAAAATAAAAAACGG
>JBJXDV010000077.1:0-23768 GCA_046153465.1 Chitinophagaceae bacterium | reverse complement strand
AAGAAAATTTGGAGGTTGACCAATAATGTTTCACTCCGAAACAGTGGCACGTGAAACATTTATGAACACCAATATAAGTTCAGGTAGGCTTGTTCTTTTCGTCTCATTATTATTTTATCTGCCTTTGATTTATCATTGTAACCGCACAAATGCAGCGCCCCATGAAAAATTACTCGATGAAGTTCTTCTTTTTGGCTTGTATTGTATTGAAGAGAATTATCTAAAACTCTTTCCAGGCTAATATAAATTTCGCCTTTCAGATTAACTGATTCTGACAAATTGAATGTTATGATATCTGTGTAGAAATCATGATTTAGAAACTGTTGATTTATTGAGAGAAGATAGTCGTCTGAGCAAAATATATAACTTAGGGAATCAAGACTCTTTCCTTCCTGCTTAAACAACTTTAAAATAAAGATTTTAAGTCGGGTTCTTTCCCGAAAATTGAATCCTTTTAGCTGGTAATGGAATTGTACTTTTGATACTTGTTTCTGAGACATTTCCGAGAATCGTAATGTAGATGATAGTTTACAAAGCTACATTTGTTATTCGTTTCAATATGAAAAGATTATCTGAGTTAAAGGTTGGCAGCGTCGGTAAAATTTTATCTTTCGAAAATAATGAACTGTTTCTAAAGCTGATGGAAATGGGCTGTGTTCCTGGCGAGTTCGTACGCGTTGAACAAATCGCACCTCTTGGAGATCCAATTTCAATTACCGTTGCAGGGTATAATCTTAGTCTGAGAATTACTGAAGCGGAAAGCATCTTTATAGAAGAAAGAAAATAAACAAGTGAATATCAATTGATTAAATGAAAGTTGGGCTGTATTTTGGATCTTTTAACCCGATTCACCATGGTCACTTGATCATTGCTTCTCATATTTTATCTAATTATAACCTCTCTCAGGTTTGGTTTGTTGTTTCTCCGCAAAATCCTCTTAAGCATTCATCCGCCTTGCTAAATGAGTATCACCGATTTTACATGGTGCAACTTGCCCTGGAAGGGGAAAAAAGAATGAGAGCAATCGATATTGAATTTAAATTACCCAGGCCATCGTATACCATTGACACGCTTACCTATTTACAGGAAAAATATCCAAATAATTTGTTCTCTGTTATCATGGGAAGCGATAGCTTTCAAAATATCTCACGCTGGAAAAAGTATAAACAAATTCTAAAAAACTACCTGGTGTATGTTTACCTCCGGTCCGGAACTACAGAGCTGATACCCTATGAAGATGCAGAAATTATTAAAGTAAAAGCGCCGATGCTTGAAATTTCGGCTACACAAATCCGTAATAACATTCAACAGGAAAAATCGATTCGCTACCTGGTCCCGGAAAATGTACGAGAAGAAATAGAAAAGAACGGATATTATAAAACGTAGTGAATTTGAAAAATAATTTATTCATACTTGAATGGTACTGATTCGTCACATACCATTTTTGAAAGCTGTTTTTGTTCATAGTATTACTGCCTTTGGCGGACCGCAGGGCCATTTTGGTATGATGATGAAAACATTTGTTCAAAAACGAAAAGATATTAGCCAGGAAGAGTTACTGGAATACAACTCATTTTGCCAGCTTTTACCGGGGGCTTCTTCTACCCAAATTCTTACACTTATCGGTTTTAAAAGAGGGGGCTTTCCTTTGGCCGTATTAACATTGCTTATTTGGATTTTCCCAGCCTGCTTTCTAATGGGAGCATTTTCCTTTCTGCTTAGATATATTGATCACCGGCATTTGTCAACAAGTATTTTTAACTTCATTCAACCAATGGCGGTAGGATTTCTTGCTTATGCAGCCGCAAAATCGTTTCGTTTATCAATTAATAATACTATTACCCGGGTAATACTTCTTATAAGTATTGTAGCAACCTATTTATTATTTAAACAACCATGGATACTTCCTTTGTTAATGGCAGCCGGTGGATTTGTTACCAATTTAAGCGATAAAAGAATTCCGCAACAAGGCCTTCCTTCCAAAAAGATAAAATGGGGAAATATATGGCTGTTTGCTATAGTGTTTGTAATTGCTGGAATTAGCAGTTCACTAGCTACAAAATATGATTTGGCAAACAGGCGCCCTATTAACTTGTTTGAAAATACGTATCGTTTCGGCAGTTTAGTTTTTGGTGGAGGACAGGTTTTGATACCCATGATGTATGAGCAATTTGTTGAGCGGCCAAAATCGGAAAGAGTAATTAGAAAAAACCAATTTAAAAGAGAGGGGGTTGTTAGCATCGAAAAAAATGATTTTTATACTGGAGCGGGAATGGTTAGGGCAATACCCGGACCAGTATTTTCTTTAGCGGCCTTTATGGGTGGGATGTCGATGAGTGATAAGCATGCCGGATGGCAAATATTGGGATGTATTATTGGGGCAGTCGCCATATTTTTACCAAGCGCATTACTAGTTCTGTTTTTTTTCCCTATCTGGCATAACCTAAAAAGGTATGTCGTTGTATATAGAGCAATGGAAGGAATTAATGCCGTTGTTGTAGGAATAATGATAGCCTCTGTTTTTTATATGATGAAAGATATTTCAATTACCGAATTAAAAACAGTAAGCATTTTGAACATTGGCGTAATCATTGGAACCTGGGCATTACTTAGTTTCACTAAACTATCGTCGCCACTTATTGTTTTTATCTGTTTATTCTTAGGCGTACTATTCAACTATTTTATTACTGTTTAGCTTCCGTTGGGGATTGTTTATCCACTGAAGCATTTCCTCGTGAATCATTCCATTTGTTGCTAGAATCTTAGGTTGGTACGGAGAATACTTCCCACCAGAATAATCGGTAACCCTGCCTCCGGCCTCCTCAACAATCAAAAAACCGGCAGCACTATCCCAGGCATTCAGGTGATGTTCATAAAACCCATCAAACCTGCCTGCTGCCACCCAACAAAGATCAATCGCTGCAGAACCAAGCCGTCGAACAGGGATGCCTTTCCGAATAAATCGTTCGAAACATTCAAGAGGGCCATTGGCCATATCTATATAAGTATAAGGAAAACCAGTAACCAAACACGACTTCAACACACTGCTTTGAGAACTAACAGCAATTGTATTTCCATTTAATGATGCCCCCTTTCCTTTTTCAGCAAAATAAAATTCTTTTAAGAAGGGATTATAAACAACACCCATCACCATACTTCCATTATGTTCTATTCCTATCGAAACACAACAAAGCGGAATTCCGTGTGCAAAATTAATAGTACCATCAATGGGATCGATGATCCATTTATATTCGCTCGCCGAACTAATTTCTCCAACCTCTTCACTTAAAATAAAATGATCAGGAAATTGCTCCTTAATAGTATCGATAATTGCTTTTTCAGATGCATGATCTGCTTCAGTAACAAGGTTATTTACTCCTTCCTTATGGCTAATCTGTAAAGCCTTGTTATTAAAAAAATGTTCAAGTACACGACTTCCAGCTTCGGCAGCATTAATAAGTGTTTCTTTTAACATACAACAAAGATAGAAACGGCAGAGCACAATATTTATTCAATTAAAAATATGCATTTTACAACTTAGATTTGATAGTATAAATGGATCTCTCAATTATCATAGTAACCTATAACGTAAAGTACTTTTTAGAACAATGTCTTTGCTCTTTAAATAAAGCAATCGAACCATTAAAAGCAGAGATAATACTAATCGATAATAGTTCATCCGATGAAACGATAGAATTTGTGCAATGTTATTTTCCGGGAATAAAGATTGTTCCCAATAGTGAAAATATTGGATTTGCAAAGGCGAATAATCGCGCGATTGCACATGCCTCTGGAAGAAATATTTTGTTTCTTAATCCAGACACTATTATCTCGGAAGATTCCTTATTCAACTGCGTTTCTTTTATGGATCAATTGCCCTTAGCAGGAGCCATTGGGATTAGAATGATTGATGGTGGCGGTCAGTTTTTAAAAGAATCTAAACGTGGCTTTCCAACATTATGGGCTTCTTTTTGTAAACTAAGTGGGCTAACAAGGGTTTTCCCCTCCTCTTCAATTTTTGCAAGGTATTATATGGGCCATTTACCTGAGAATCAAAATCAGGAAGTGGATTCTTTATCCGGCGCTTTTATGATGGTGAAAAAACAGGTGCTTGATATCACGGGCGGTTTTGACGAAATGTTTTTTATGTATGCCGAAGATATTGACCTTAGCTTCCGTATTAAAAAAGCAGGGTTTCAAAACTATTACTTTTCAACATCTGCCATCCTGCATTTTAAGGGAGAAAGTACAACTAAGGATAACCGGTATATAAAACTTTTTTATAAGGCAATGATTCAATTTGTCGAAAAACATTATTCTCCATTGCAGGCATTTCCGATAAAAATTCTTCTCAACGTGATTATAAACATTCGGTCCTTATTTAACCGAATTACCCCATCAAAAACAAAGTTTAGGCTAACTAATTTTGAGCCTGAAAATAAATTTCAATCTATTGGAGACAAGAATTCTATTGGAGAGATTTCACGCGCCGTTTCATTGCAACAAGAGGCAGAAAACATTGTTTTTTGCCCGGGTAAACAGTATTCCTATAAAGAAATGATAGAAGAAATGCAACATCAGCATAAAAACAAAAGATTTTATATCCATGGTTATAACACCCAATCAATAATTGGTAGTAATTCAAAAGAGGAGCAAGGCGCATCTTGGCAAATAACCTCTATTCAATATCCTTCAAATAATCAATTGGATTGAGATAAAACATTTTTTTCCACCCTTGCTTAGAATCATCTGCCCTCCAGGGTAAGGGCAATAAAGAAGAAATGGAATAGTGTAAATGCGGAGGCTTTCCTATTGCATTGCCGGTAGTTCCAACGGTCCCTATAACTTTTCCTGAATGAATAAATTTCAAGGAGGAAATTTTGATTTCGTTTAGATGCGCATAATAATGAAGTCGCCATTTTGGACCCAATACAATTATGACATTTCCTCCTCTGTTTAATTGGCCACAAAACACAACTAAGCCTGTTGTGGATGAAAGAACATCGGTTCCTTCTTTTGTGAAAATATCTACACCTTTATGAGTTACCGATTTCCCCCAAGGGTAAAACCAGAAAGAAGAACTATCATAACTTTTAGAATTAGCACCTTTAACCGGCATAATAAAATGCTGTGGAATAAAATATCCAGTCACCACTAATAAAAGCAAACCAGTAATCGAAAACCTGATAAAACGTTTTATGCGCATTATAAAAAAGTTCTTGAAAAAGATGGTGAGTTGGTTCTATAACGCAAACAAAGAAATCCTTGTTTATCCAAAACGTTAAATACCCACAATTACCTTATTTTTGGTAAACCCACTAATTTAAAGGTAAAAGCTCCATGGCCCTTTTCGAAATTTCTTTACCTCCATCTATTGCTAAGGCGCTGCGATTACCAGTAAAATCGCCTCGCAGGCAACAATTAAAAGTGCTTAAGAAATTATTAAAAAAAGCACGATTTACGGAGTTCGGTCAAACGTTCCGCTTTGATGAAATCCTGCTTTCACGCCACTCCGGTAAAAAGTTTCAACAATTAGTTCCCACATACGACTATTCAAAGATCTATAAAGACTGGTGGCACAAAACACTTGAAGGTCACAGTGATATTTGTTGGCCAGGTAAAATTAAATATTATGCACTTAGTAGTGGAACCTCTGAGGCTGCCAGTAAATACCTGCCTATAACTACAGATTTATTGAGAGGTAACCGGCTTGTAATGATAAAGCAATTATTTACATTAAGAACTTATCACGATATCTCTGTTAAAAGTATTGGTAAAGGATGGCTTATGATTGGAGGAAGCACGGATCTTCAAAAAGGTCCAGGTTATTATGCGGGAGACCTTAGTGGTATAACTGCTAAAAAAGTACCTTTTTGGTTCACTCCTTTCTATAAACCAGGAAAGAAAATTGCACAAACAACTGATTGGACCGAGAAAATCGAAATGGTTGTTCGGGAAGCGCACAATTGGGATATCGGTTTTGTAGTGGGGGTACCTGCCTGGATTCAATTATGTATGGAGAAAATTATTGAACGGCATAATGTAAAAACGATACATGATATATGGCCGAACCTTGGGTTTTTTGTTCACGGAGGAGTTTCTTTTGAACCTTATAAAAAAGGATTCGAAAAATTATTAGGGAAGCCGATTACCTACATTGAAACCTATCTTGCCTCTGAAGGATTTATTGCTTATCAAGACAGGCAGCATGTGCAGGGCATGAAGCTTGTATTAAACGAACATATCTTTTTCGAGTTTGTTCCATTTACAGAAAATAATTTTGACCAGGAAGGAAATATGATTGAAAAGCCAGAGGCATTATTAATTCATGAAATAGAAGAAGGAAAAGATTATGCAATTCTTTTAAGTACCTCTGCTGGTGCGTGGCGATACCTTATTGGAGATACTGTTCGCTTTACTGACAAGGAGAAATGCGAAATAATTATAACAGGCAGAACCAAACATTTTTTAAGCCTGGTTGGAGAACATCTTAGTGTTGATAATATGAACAAGGCGGTACAACTCGCCAGCGAAGAAATGAATATTTCTATTCCAGAGTTTACAGTTGCGGGTGTTCCGTACGGATTGTTTTTTGCACATCATTGGTATGTAGCCTGTGATGATAACGTAGATGCTGGGATGTTAAAAATAAAAATTGATACCCATCTTAAAAAGTTAAATGATGATTACGCTGTGGAAAGAAAGAGTGCATTGAAAGAGGTTTACTTAACCGTTCTTCCAGAATCAGCATTTATGGAGTTCATGAGGATTAAGGGAAAAATGGGTGGTCAACATAAATTTCCAAGGGTAATGAAAGGAAAGATGTATGAAGAATGGCAAAAATTTCTCGATCATGACAAGAATCCTTAGTTTTTTAATATCTTTTTCTGATTAAAAAAAGCAATCCTCATTTATTACTGCTGGATTTTACTTCTATAATTCGTACATTGATTAATTAACTCATGGGCCACAGTTTAAAAAATTATACTTATCTACTATCATGTGGGAGGCGATTATTAGCGGACTTACATTGGGACTGATTCTTACTTTATCGGTAGGCCCTGTAATATTCACAATCATTAAGCAAAGTATAAATAATGGCCATACCGGGGGATTCTCTTTTGTAGTTGGTGTTTGGTTTAGTGATATTGTTTTGGTTATTGTCAGCAATGCGTTTTCTGAGCTGGTTAAGGACCTGATGGAATATAAAAAAGCAATCGGGATTATCGGAAGTATTTTTTTAGTTGGAATGGGCGTTATTTATATTTTTTTTAAAAAGGTAACACTACAGGCGGCTCAGGAAGGTGTTGTTACAAGGTTTCGGAAAAGAGATATGCTTAAAATTTTTTCTTCTGGCTTTCTAATTAATACACTTAACCCAAATGTTTTTATTTTTTGGCTCGGCGTTGCTACCGCGGTTGCTGGAAAATTTACACTTGCTCAACGGATTATTATTTTCTCGATTTGTATAGGGATCAATATTCTTGCCGATATTTTTAAAGTAATTATGGCGGGCCGACTACGCAAGCGCCTAACGCTTCATACTATTGGTATTATCAATAAAGTTTCCGGAACTATATTAATTGCATTTGGTGTGGCCCTTTTCTATAGCGCTATTTTCCTGGCCAACAAAATAGAGTAGTATTAACAAATTCTTATGGACCAAACAAAAGCAGTAGCAGTACCTTAACACTTTAAATGAAAAAACTACTGACTTTTTTTATAGGAATCTTTTTTCTGCTTAACACTTATGGGCAAACATCAGATTATATTATCATCAGAAAAAGAAACAACCGAACCTTAAAAACATATTTCGCGGGTAGTTTTATTTCCGCAGTAACCTATAATGGCTTTGTCTTGAATGGAATTATAAAGGCCATAAGAAATGACTCAATTATACTTCAGCAGCAGCAAACGATTTTAACACCTACTGAATTAGGCCAGAAAATAGATACAATAAGTTATATCGTCAACGTTTATTATAATCAAATCAAGAAATTCAATTTTGTAAGATATGATGTAGCAGGAAGAAAAAAAGGGTTTTCTGTTCTTGCCATTCCTAAACTCCTTGTAATAGGAGGCGTTGGTTTTATAGGTCTTGAACTTTTCAATACTGCTTATCGGAAGGAATCACTTACACAAGATAATAAACTGCGTTCTCTGGGTATTGCAGCAGGTGCCGTTGCCACGGGTTTTTTATGGAATTATATTTCAAAGAACAGGAATAAGGTAGGCGGAAAATATAAAGTAGTATATATAAAAGCAAACGCCATCAACAATTCAAAGTAGTATCTTGCGCAGCAACACAACAGCAACGCATGGCGGCAACCCGCAAAAAAATTTTACCCCGTTTATGGCGACTAACTAAACGGATCTTTCTATTTCTATTAATATTTCAACTATTTTATATCCTCCTGCTTAAATGGGTAGATCCTATTATAACATTTACTCAGCTTGGCAGCCTATTAAAGGGTGATGGATTAAAGAGGGATTATGTTGATATAAAAGAAATATCGTCGTATGCACGCCTTTCTGTAATTGCTGCAGAAGATCAACTATTTCCCGATCATAATGGATTTGACTGGAAAAGTATTGATAAAGCAAGAGCGTATAATACTAAAAAACCCAATCGCATTCGGGGGGCATCCACCATTAGCCAGCAGGTAGCTAAAAATGTTTTTCTATGGCAAGGACGAAGCTGGTTCCGAAAAGGATTAGAGGTTTATTTTACGTTTATGATTGAATTAATATGGGGGAAGAAACGAATACTGGAAATGTATTTGAATGTAATTGAAATGGGAAAAGGGGTTTATGGTATAGAAGCCGCAGCGCAAAAAAACTTTAAGAAAACTGCCAGGCAACTCACTAAAATGGAAGCCGCGATGATTGCCTCCTGCTTACCTAATCCTAAACTTTATACGGTAAAAGCAGGATCGAAAACTTTTTCTGCCGGACCAAAATTCGCCTGGATACTTCTTCAAATGAATAACCTTCAATCGGACCCGGATATTCAACTGTTATTGCAATAGTTACTTTATTTCAAACTTAAAAGAACTGCTGTTGAGGCTGGGAAAGCCTTCTATACAAGAAGAGATCGCCATTTTTGCAGTATAGATACCCGCAGCTAATTGATGATTACAGGATAGTGTAACCGCCATTTCAGTTTTAATAACCTGGTTCATTTTAAAGTTAGATTGTATATATTCAGTAACATCACCTCTTTTATCATAAATAGCAATAGCAATAGAAGCAGTGTCAAAAGGCTTTTGCTGGAAAAATAAAAGATATGAGGGAGGAGATTGTAATGTGCAATCAATCTCTAACAACGTATTTGTAATGAGTTTTTTTCGAATAGTTGTTAGTTGAACTTTTGAAAAGGAATAATAATTTTCAATTCTGGTTCCTCCATTGCCAGTATATTGTTTGCCAGGAATTGAATCAGAAAAAAAGGCGGATCTAGAAGCAATCATATATGCGGGTTTTCCAATGAGCGAATCTTCTACCGGCCAATAGTTATAATTATTTCTTCGGTAGTCGGGAGTGTTTAAGGCAAAGGCTTTTTGCTTGGTATAAAACCAGTATTTTGAAGGTTTTTGGTAAGAATTTATAAAAACAACCGGCAACCCATTTGCCTTCTCTTTTATAGAAGCTGCAACCCTCTTGTTTTCATGGAACTCATCTTTACTAAGTTTTATTGAAGTGGGTATTGTTACCATCATATAGACGCGGAGTATAAAAACCAGGAATAATGTAACAGGAGCAATCCGGTAAACCCATTTTATTAAACGAGGTTTATTGAAGAGGTATTGATGGCTTAACACAATAAGCCCAACAAAGCCGGGAACGGTCCAATTTGCTTCAGCCCTTCCCTTAAATGTGCTGATAAAAAAAACCAAATAGATTCCCAGTAAAGAAAATTTCATGGCTCTTTCAGTGGGAGAACCGGGTTTTTCTTTAATAGCGGCCCAAATAAATAACCAACCTAAAAGTGGGCCGGCAAGGGCTATTTGCCCAATCAGATATTCGGTTGTAAATGAAAAACGATATTGCGCCGCACTTCGTTCAAATAAATGAAATTGTATGGAAGGAAAATGATGAGTATACTGCCAATAAAGATGTGGACTAAATAACAAGATTGATACAGCGGCAGTAATATAAGTTTGGTATTTAGAAAATAGTTTCGGGTTGGAAAAGAGGGTGAAGAAAACAATTAAGATACCATGATACTTACTGTAAAGCATTAGTGCAATAGAAACACCTAGTAGCAACGAATAGTTGATCGTATATCCAGAAGTAAATTTTTTATAGACCCAAAAAAAGAGGGCAACAAAAAATAATAAAGGAATATCGGGTACTGCAATCACCCCACCTATTTGTGCTACTGCAATGGAAGCTGCAATTGCATAAAATAACAGATCGTTCTTTTTTTCGGTCAGTCGTTGTATTAAAAAAAGAGTAGCTGTATTTAGTACTACGATAAAGAAACGAACGCCTAACTCATTTTGAAAAATAAAATAACCCGCTTTAATGAGCCAGGCAATCATAGGTGGGTGATCAAAATAACCCCAAGAAGGATATTGGGAATAGATCCAATAGTAGGCTTCATCATCAAATAATTCGGTGTTACCAGCCTGAATTAAGTTAATGATAAACCAACTAATATAGAAAAGTAAGCAATGATATTTTCTAATAAAACTCATAATAATGATTTGTACTAAACGAGGGCATCCACTGCTGTAATCGCTTTTTGTAATCGCTCCTCAGTATTGCCATTAATATCTACCCACGGTGTAATTTGATTGATCATAATATCCTTGTAAATCATGTATAGTTTTTCTCTTGATGCTAAATCCGGATATTCCCGTAGTTCATCTTGTACCCAGGGTAAATCGGTTTTGCAAAGTAGATAGAGATCATATTTTCTTTCTACAATTTGATCAATAATCCATTGATGACAATTTCCAAATACAAATTCGCACCAAACTTTTAATACATACATATCCGTATCAATGAAAAGAAACCGAGAGTGATGCCCCGAATTGCTAACACGATCAAGGTATTCCTCTTCTAAAGCAACTTGTCCTTTTGCAATACTCAGCAAATCTTTAAAATCATAATTCATTCCTTTGTCAATAAGATATTGTCGCGCGTACTCTGGGCACCAACTTGTATTATAATGCTCGGCGAGTTGCTGACAAAGTGTACTTTTCCCGGTACTTTCCGGACCTACAATAACAATTCGTCTTATAATTTTTGTTTCCATGCAGGATTTGACTTTATAACCTTTTTATAAATACTGCAGGTGTCGTTATGAGCTCCGGGTAAGTATCCTGTACTCATTAAAAATTCATTTACAATTTCTCCTCCTGTAAAACGAAATGTTTTTTTAAAAAGCATCGTCCATTCCGTTTTCGATTTTGCAGCGTGTTGATCGAGCCAGTTTTTAAAGGAGCCAAATTCTTTTTGAATCAGCACAATTGCTTTTGCATTTTCAATGGCGGCATTTATTTTTAAACGATTGCGAATAATACCTGCATCATTCAAAAGGCGGGCAATGTCTTTATCCTTATAACCGGCTACTTTTTTTATATTAAACTGGTGGTATGCCTTGCGAAAATTTTCTTGTTTTTTTAAGATGGTAGTCCAACTCAATCCGGCCTGGTTTATTTCCAATATTAACCGGCAGAATAACTCGTTATCTTCCTGAATAGGGAAACCATAGAAGCGGTCATGGTATTCTTTGTGTTCAATTTGTTCACCAGGCTTAAGCGAAAGTATAAATTGACAATAACTCATATAGAAATTAATGATTTGCCCCCTGCTTGTTTTTTGGCCCATTCTTTATAACCCCACCAGGCTAGTAGTAAAAATAAAACATACATCAGCGTAAACAACATAAGACCTTTATAAAAATTTAAAGGGATGGCAATTATATTTGAAAAAATCCAAGCGATCCAGTTTTCAATTTTCCTTTTGGCCATCCACCACATAGCTGTTACTGCCGAACCAGATACTAATGAATCGAGGACCGGTGTATTACTGTTTGTCCATAGTTTTAAAACAAAATAAATAACTACCCAGAAGAAAATAAAAAAGCCAATTCCAAACCATAATTGTTTAGAATTGCACCAACTGATGGGGTAAGTGTAATTGCCTGTATCTTTTTTCTGCACCCAATGATACCAGCCATATATACTCATCAGAAAATAATAAATATTTAATGAAGCGTCTGCATAAAGTGGTGGAGATACCATAAAAAAATATACATAGGCAGCCAGCAATACACCAACAATTCCTGTAGGATAAACCAAAACATTGTTTTTACGAGCATACCATACACTGGCAATTTGAGTGATAGTACTAATCCATTCCGGCCATTTTGTGTTCGTGATATTTTCGATAAACTGATGCCAAAGCTCATTCATCCAGAAATTGTTTTTTTGTTTATGCAAGGTGCTATTAGATGCCTAAATGTAAGTATTCCAAAAACAATATTAATCGGGTTAAGGAGATCGCTAAAAAACGAGGGAAGAATTTATTTTATGTTCAGTCTTTCAGGGCGGAAGAAAAGGTCGGATTATTCTTATTAGCGCAATCGGCGTAAATTTATACTATGGATAAAATAAATCTTTCAGAAAAATTTTCTCTTTTCAGTGAACATTGGAACCCCAAAATAGTAGGGGCTTTAAATGGCCAAGAAATAAAACTGGTGAAATTTCAGGGGCCTTTTGTTTGGCACCTTCACGAAGAAGCGGATGAATTATTTTATGTGGTGCAGGGGAGTTTTGATATGGAGTTTCGTGATAAAACAGTTAGGCTTCAGCAGGGAGAATTTTTAATTGTACCCAGAGGAATTGAACACCGACCGAATGCCATTGAAGAGGTTCATGTGCTTTTATTTGAGCCGGCAAATACGCTAAACACTGGCAATATTGAAAACGAAAAAACGGTGAAGCAACCATCTTCACTTTAATTTTGCGCATCTTTGCGTTCTTAAAATGATTGCTTTATGAATATTGCTGTTTTAGGTGCTGGTATGGTTGGCAGAGCCATTGCTATTGATCTTGCGGCTAATTATAAGGTTACGTCTTTTGATGTAAATGAGCAACACCTTCAAGAACTCAAGACGCTAAATGACTCAATAACTATTAAGAAAGTAGATTTAAAAAATTATTCGGACTATCCTTCATGGCTTTCTTCTTTTGACCTGGTAATAACAGCCGTTCCCGGTTTTATGGGTTTTGATTGTTTAAAGGCTGTAATTAATTGTGGGAAAAACATAGCAGATATCTCTTTTTTTCCTGAAGATGTTTTACAATTAGATGCATTAGCCAAAGAAAAAGGAGTTACAGTGATTACTGACATCGGCGTTGCACCCGGAATGAGCAATCTTATACTAGGTAAGTATAATGAAGAAATGACGGTTACTAATTTTGAATGTTATGTAGGAGGATTACCGCTTAACCCACAACCCCCATTTTATTATAAGGCACCCTTCTCTCCTATTGATGTTATTGAAGAATATACAAGGCCTGCCCGTTTGAAAGAAAAAGGAAAAATTGTAACAAGGCCCGCATTAACTGAGAGGGAATTGATGGAGTTTGATGGGGTAGGTACATTGGAATCATTTAATACAGATGGTTTGCGCTCCCTGTTATTTACCATGGAGCATATACCCGATATGAAAGAAAAAACGCTGCGTTATCCTAAGCATATTGATTTGATTATTGCATTGAAACAGGCGGGTTTTTTTTCTGAAAACGAAATCAATTGTAATGGCACAACTATTTCCCCGCTTCAATTTTGTTCAAAAATCTTAATAGATAATTGGAAACTGGAACCCGGCGAACAGGAATTAACGGTTATGAAAATAATCATAGAAGGAAATGAAAAAGGGGAGAATATTAAAATTGAATACAGTTTATTGGATAAGTATGATGTAAAAACAAATACATCTTCTATGGCAAGAACTACCGGCTACACCTGTACGGCGGCTGCTAACTTAATAATAAAAGGATTGTTTTCAGAAAAAGGCGTTTTCCCTCCTGAATTGGTTGGTAAACACAAAAACTGTTTTGATTATGTATTTAGCTATTTAAAAGAAAGAGGCGTTCACTGGAATAAAAAATAAATCAGGAAGGTTGTTCCAGCGACTGTTTTCTTTTTAAGAAATTTTGTACAACCCTGATATCACTGTAAGAATAGGAATCGCCTAATCGTTCTTTTATCATTGCGGTCGTTTCTTCACTGGTAGATTCATTCAGGACAGTTAGAACCGCCAGCATTTTTTCAGACGAAAGCAGTTGAAGCGGATCCAATTGCCCCGTTAAAACAAATTCTGCAAGATGGCTTTGAATGGTACCTATAACAAGACCCCGCTGTGCTGAAATTTCTTCCACGGATTTGCCCGATAGAAAAAGATCGAGACTTTCTAACTGACTACTTCCTTTAACCGCTTTACCTTTTTTCTTAATCGTTATTGTTTCCAGCAATTCTCTCGCATATTTTTTTTCTATTCCTTCAAATGAATATTCTGGAAAGCTGGCCTCCTGTAATTGTTGTAATTTATTCCAGTAAACAGCTTCGGTTTCTAATAAGGCTGCTGTAAACTGTATAACCTTGCTTTTACCCTGAATAGATTGAGCCTGTTTATGTACAGGTATAATGAGGTCTTCAAAAATAGATTTTACAAACCAGGTGATAGCTTTTGTTATTCGTTCCTGTAATACATTATTTGTTGTTGTTGATTCATCGTTAGCTGCGATAGATTGAAGCTGAGTTGTAAACCGTTCGGCCACCACTTTTTGTTCGTAAACCTTTTGTAAAAGTTGATTGATTAATTCGAGGGCCGTTTCTTTTCCCGGTAATTGTTTAGTAGAAGCCAGTTCTTTAAGTTCATGTGTAACTGCAATCATCTTTTTCCATTCGAATAATTTGGTTAATCGGGTAACTACAAATACCTTTTTTTCCGATTGAAGAAGATGACTCAATTCATTTGTTCCAGATTCTTTTTCTGCAAAGGCAATTACCTGTGGGTTGGTTTGAATAGCCGAAGCATAAATTTTTGAAGAAAGAATTAAACCATTTAAAGAGGTACAGCGACTGAGTGCTACATATACCTGGCCGGGAGCAAAAGCCTGTCCTGCATCAATGATTGCTCTTTCAAAAGTTAATCCCTGGCTTTTATGAATGGTTATGGCCCATGCAAGTCGAACAGGATATTGTGTAAAAGAACCAAGCTCTTCTTCCTCGATGTGATCTTTTTCTTTGTTATAGTTGTAACGAATATTTTTCCAGGTTTCTTTTTCCAGTTTAAATTCTGCCTGTTCTCCCGCAGGGAGTAAAAAAATTTCATCTTTTAATATACGGCTGATTATAGCCAGCTTTCCATTGAAGAATTTTCTGTTTTCGCCGCTATCGTTTCGGATAAACATTACCTGGGCACCTTCTTTCAACAATAGTGTTAATTCGGTAGGCAGTGCATGTTCATTAAATTCTTTTTCAATGATTCCCTGGAACCTAAACGTTTTACCACTTAGTTTTTCTAATTCCGCTGCATTAATGCTATCTGCTTTTCTATTATGAGTTGTTAGGGTAATAGTATTTTGCAATAGGAGTGGATCAGCGTCCAAGAGTTGCCGGCTATTTAATTCTTCAAGGTCTTCGGGAAGAACTACATTGTTTCGGATACGATTGAGAATGTCGATAAAATGTTGTTCGTTTTGACGGTATATCTTTTTAAGTTCAATATATAATGGGGGCGATTGTTCAATTGCTTTTGCATGAAAGAAGAAGGGGCTTTCATAATACTCTTTTAAAATACTCCATTCTTCCTTGGGAACAACAGGCGGCAACTGGTAAAGATCACCAATAAATAAAACCTGTACACCTCCAAAAGGTATCAAAACATTTCTTCGAACGCTGCGCAGAACCGTATCAATAGCATCCAGCATATCGCAGCGCAACATACTAACTTCATCAATGATAAGAAGGTCCATTTCCTGTAACAACTCTCTTTTGGTTGCGTTTAATCGAAGCTGTTTTAATAAACCACTTTGATCTGTGGTGCCGCTATTACTAAACCCAGAGTTATTCCCAGGTATAAAAGGTCCGAAGGGTAATTGAAAAAGAGAGTGAAGCGTAGTACCACCTGCATTGATAGCTGCCACCCCTGTTGGTGCAGCAACAACAGCATTTTTATTGGTCCGTTCTTTTATAAATTTTAGAAAAGTTGTTTTGCCAGTACCTGCCTTACCAGTTAAAAATAGATGACGCGAGGTATTTGCAACGAATTCTGTTGCTAGGGTAAAAAGTTCGTTGCCGGTATCCGGTGTTATTATTGCCACAATAGATTAAAAGATGGGTTTGAACTCCAGCTATTTCGTTTCGAAGGTAACGATCAACTCAATTTTATAACCAGAAACTTTTGAATCAGCAACGTTAACGCCGCTTTTCAAAAGTACAAGCATACAATAATTACCAGAAACGCAACAATGCTAAAGAACCTCCAGGCCTTTCTGGTAAATAGAATAATGAAATGGTTGATCGTATCCTTTTGGTTTTATTGACCCCCTGAACTTCTGCAAACCCATTAAATTTTCTATTAAAAAAATTGGTTCTTCATAAAATAGAATGAATGCCTGTATACTATTTCGAAGGTTTCGATCCCAACAACAGAATTTCATTTACCTGTACTTCTGTAATATATTTTTTGGTACCCGCTTTATCGGTATAGCTTCTACTTACCAACTTTCCTTCTATTGCCAGATGGGTTCCTTTTAGAAGATACTTTTCGGCTAACTCTGCATTTTTTCCCCAGGCAACAATAGAATGCCATTGGGTTTCTGTTACTTTTTCTCCCTTGGCATTACGATAAGCATCGCTGGTAGCCATACTAAACCGAGCCATTTTTTTTCCACCTTCGGTGGTTCGAACATCGGGGGCATTCCCCAGGTTTCCAATTAACTGAACTTTGTTTTTTAATGCGTACATAATTGTAAGTTTTGCGGTCATTTAAAACTTCCTGCTTCATAAAGGAAAATGACCTTGGTGAAATTTATTTATCCCAGTTATCTCAATGGCGCCAACGAAATAACAGCACAAAGATGAAGGGAAGAAAATGCAGGAGACGGTTTTTACCCGTTTATATTCGTTTTTAAACGTTTTTCAACAGAAAAAGTGTAGCTACTTTGTAGTAAAGAAAGATAAATATGACATCTGTAACAGTTACAAAAACTTGCCTGAGCTGCAATAAACTACTGAGAGGAAGAGTGGATAAAAAATTTTGTGATGATCATTGCCGTAATAGTTATAACAACCAGCTCAAAACAGAAAAAAGTTGTTATGTTAGAAATGTAAATAATTGGTTATTGAAGAACAGGCGTATACTGGAATCTTTATTGCCAGCTACCCAGGAATGTTTACGGGTGAACAAAGAAAAATTACAGCGACTCGGATTTTTATTTCATTACCATACACATACCTATACTAACAGAAATGGCAATGTATATTTTTATTGCTACGAATATGGGTATTTACCTCTATCGGACGACTGGTTGTTATTAGTAAAAAGAAAAGAAGACTATTGATTACTTAAGAACGCGCACTTTTTTCTCCCGTTCTGTAACCGAATTATGGGTGGTTCCGGAAATTAATCCGCGGCAATTTTCAGCTTCGCAACGGCAAACAAAGGATTCCATATGTTCATCAAGAAATACAGCATAATCTAAAGTCAGCTCATCTCCTTTTTTTATTGATCGCAGCGCAACCACATTTAATCCATTACATACTGTATTGGGTTTGCAACTATGATTTTGTGGAGCCCAACCTGAAGGATCTTCATCCCACAATAAAAAAACTTCATTACTTACCGGGTATGCATACCGACGGAAAATTTCTTTTTCATCTTCCCCCCAGGTTTGTTCAACAAATCTTCGCGTAACCATGCGCTGCGAACGTCCTTCTCCCGAAAAAACCAGCTCCCCTTTTTTTATATCCTGCCTTGCATAAATGCCATAACCAGCAATTGAGTTTCCGCGTACCATAAATTTTTTCTGCTTGCGTTGATGACGCGCAATACCTTCAGCTATTATATGACGAAGAAAACCATCCTGCCCAATTTCATCATATTTTAAAATAAAATCGGCTGAACCTTCATACCCATCTTTATAAAAAACAGAACAGGTAAAATTTATTTCCAGAAAAAACAGTTTTCCTTTTTCATTAACTCTAAAATCTAATCGTGCATAGCCAACGCCTCCAAAACCTCTGAATATTCTTTCTGCAGCTTTGCGTAATTGACGTTCCAGTTTTTTGTCTTTACAGGGATGATTACAATCAGGATGTAATTCGGAAGTCTTTAATGCGTATGTTTTAAATGCACGCCCTTCGGGGAAAATATATTCAACCGGTTTAAATACGGTGCAGCTATTATCATTGGTTGCATTTGCCGCAACCAATACGGTATACTCTCTTCCGGCAATATACTCTTCCACCAATAGGGGACCGAACTCTTCTAATATCTGTTCAATTTTACGAAGAAGTTCTTCTTTATTGGTAACCAATGAATTTTCATCAACACCCAGGCTATCGCCTGCCTTTGCTGGTTTTACAAACAATGGAAAGGATAAATGTTTGCACGCAAGTTCTGCATCCTCTATAGATTCAATCAATACAAATTGTGGGGTAGGAACACCTTCGCAATAAGCTACATACTTCATTAATTCCTTGGTAGGGTCGTATAATTTAGAAGAAGGGCCCGTATGTGGAAGATTCAATGATTCAAAACTATGAATTACATCAATGGAAGGAACTTCCCATTCAAGATAACCTTCGCAAAGATTTACAAAGATATCGTACCCCTTTTTACCAAGCTCTTTCAGCTGGCGATACGTTGTTAGCTTATTCAGGAATACATGATCCACGGTAGCTCCTGGAAGATACGGGGATAAATCTCTTACCGGATCATAATTTTTATAATCTACGCCGGTAGTAGAGTAATCGGGTTGTAGTACACAAACTTTCATACGGTAACTGCGTTATGAAATAATGGGTTTAATTGCTTCATGTGTATAAGTCAAATGTAAAAGAATAATTTTATTTATTGAACTATTCTTTTATTCAATCCTTCTTTAATGATCTCCGATACTAATTGAGTAAACGTTTTTCCTGTTACTTTAAGTATAGCACCAATAGAAGTATAGTCTTCATCTTCACTTAACCCGCATTGTGCATTTACTTCCAATACATATAAACGACCTGTATTTGTATCCATTCTTATATCCAACCTTCCATAACCTTTACCACCAACAGCGCAATATGCCCGAAGACTTATTTCTTTAATGGCATTTGCCAGAGGTTCTTTAACGGGACCATAGTTATAAAAATTCTCATTATTAGGCATGGGGCTTTCGCTTTCATAAATTTCCCATAAGCGATCGAAGGATAAGAACTTCTCTGTTTCTGGTAAAGATGTATGAAAAATTCTTTCTACCGGTTCATATACAATACATTCATCGGGTTTATCGGAAGAGCCAACTATCAGTGAAGTATATTCTGGCCCCTGTATAAATGATTCGGCTAATAAACCTCCGGTGGTTAGTTGCCATCCATGATAACCGTTGTTGAGTTCCTTAACACGATTAATCAGTTCTTCTTCGTTTTGAACAACGTTTTTTATAGAAACGCCCATACTTCCCCCCGAAATGGCAGGTTTAATAATAAGTGGAAGCCCTAGTTTGTGGCAGATAGTTCTTAGTATTTCTTCATTACCATCAATGGCGGCCCATTTAGGTGTAGCAATACCAGCTCTATCAAAAGCTTCCTTCATTGGAAATTTTGAAGTAGTTATGGTATAGAAGAACGCATCCGAACCAGTATACGCTAACTGTTGTTTTTCCAATTCATGAATAACGGATATACCCGGCGTTCCGTTTATTTCATCACCATCGCATAAATTAATAACCAATGGCAGATGCCCATTTGATTGTTTTTTTATATCGCTAATGGTTTTAGGAATATTCTGCATGGTTATCTGTTGCCATTGCCAATCAGCATTTAATTCTGCAAAAACCTGTGTATATTCTTTAAGACTTTGCGAGAAATCGTAGTAATACTGGAGATTAGGGTCGTCAGTTTCTAAGTGAGGTACTAATACCCACATCTTATAATTATGAAAAGGATTAACAATGGACGAACTCATGCAATCAAACACTTTCTGGTTGTGCTTTCCGGATAAGCTGTTGTTGAATAAAATCGGTTAGCCGGTATCTCTTTAAAGTTTCAGTTGATAGATAGCTAGCGCCCTGGATTAGTTGCATACAACTAACGGAACCGCACTGGCAAACGAATGGTTGAATCATATCCCACTCGGTGGAAGGATAAAAAAAGGTAAACTCTTCGCCTGCTTCAATGGGTTTTAAACAAACCAACTGCATTGCAGTGGTATCAAAAAATACATTGGGCTCGCAACTGTGATTGATGTACTGTAAGAATTCGGGACGAAGGGTAATATGAAAATCAATACCCTTTTGCACAGTAAGATAAGTTGGTTGTTTTACTGTTTCTCCTGCATGAAAGGAACAAAGTACATCGCCGGGTTGAAAAAATTGTAATGAACTCAATTGCTGTTGCCCCGTACTTGTATTACGTAATACCTCTGCAAAGGAAGTACGAAGAACAACTTGTTTTTCGGAAGAAAGAGAGTTGTTTGAAGACATAAGTTAGAATATTAATGGGTGTATAACTTTAAAGATAATTATATAATGTATTCAAATACATGATTGGGTTCATTTTTTTATTAACGATAACAACAATAAATGTGAATAGCGTTGGTTTATACTATTAACTTAACTACAAAGCAATCTGTAATCATATAAAAAAGAGGTTGTGATTAACATTCATTCGTTATAATATCTATAACGAAATCCAATAATCAGGGATGCTCCGAACCGTTATAATGAATTTTATGCCCTGGCTTAAAAAGTGCTTAAGTATTAAACAAGTGAAAATCAAGATGCTTCTCAAGGCAACCGTTTACCATTTAATGAATAGCATTGATAATACCATAGCCGGTTCGTATACTTGGTATGTATTTATAATGATAGATTCAATAATATCCATTACTTCATGATGTAAAATGGAACCTATTATTGGGAAAGGCAGGCAGAAGAAACGGTTTGATACTTTAAAGCAACCATTAAAAATAAGAGGAGTGATCCCTAACTTTTGGTAGCACTACAATCATTTATTCAATAGAAATGATGAAAAGGAGTTTATAAAAACACAGCCTTACCATTCGATGGTGTTTTTATATTATATACTAAAATCCCTTTTTGGCAGACTTTAGTTTTGGCAGGATATAATTATCCAATACACTTTTTTCAGCTACCATCTTTTCAATATCTTCTATTTTACGGGGAGAATAAACAGAAAGAAGCTCATAATCAGTTTCTCTAATCAGAAGGTCATCTTCAATTCGTACAGAAATACCCCACCATTTTTTATCACAATTACTTCCCGAAGGGATATAAATACCCGGTTCTACGGTAATCACCATATCTTTTTTAAGTGTTGCATAAGATCCCCGGTCGTGTACATCGAGCCCAATATGATGCGAACAGCCATGCGGATAAAGTTTATTGGCTTCTATAATATCTTTTGCAATGCCCAGTTTAATAAGGCCACTAGTCACCACTTCACGGGCAGTTGTTTCAATTTCTTTAAACGTTGTTCCGTTCTTTACTTTTTTAAAAACGGCTTCCTGTGCATCATATACCAATTGATAAATAGCTTTTTCTTCTTCGGAGAACTTACCATCTACCGGAATTGTACGTGTAACATCCGATGAGTATCCATGATAGGCCGCTCCAACATCCATCAATAGCATTGAGGTTCCCACTTTTGTTTTAGTGTTTTCCATATAATGTAAAATGCATCCGTTTTCACCCGCACCAACAATAGAACCATAGCCAACTTCTTCCGAACCATATTTTTTATGTACATATTCATGAAGTCCTTGTATTTCTAATTCCGACATATCGGGCCTTACTGCCTTCATTACTTCATTTTGTCCCATACATGAAATTTCAACTGCTTTACGAAGCAGGTCCATTTCTTCTGGTGTTTTTAATTCTCTTAAAGAGGCTGTGAGTTCGCGATAAAGCTTTGTATCATATTTTGGTTCTTTTGAAAAATCGAAAGGAATGGCTGCTTTTTCTTTAAACTGTTGAAGAAGGTCAAATAAATCCGCATTATCACGCGGTGAATTGGGAATATCAATGGGGAAACGATCAAAGATAATTTTATCGAATGCACTTAAGTTTATCGCAAACTTTTTAAAATCTTCTCCATTAATAGCATAGGTAATTCCTAATTTTTCCTGAACCCCTTCTTTACCTAAACGGCGGCCCGTCCATTGTTCTCCTAACGGATCACGTTTTTGTACAACTAATAATTCATTGAATTGCCTTCCTGCACTATCGGTTTGATTTTCTTTAAAGAGTAATAAGAAAGAATGAGGTTCTTTATATCCGGTAAAATAATAAAGATCCGGATTTTGATGATAGAGATAGTCTACATCATTAGAAAAAGTACGGGTTGGAAAAGATAATACCATCACTACTGAATTAGCAGGCATTTTCTCTCTTAATGCCGTACGTCTGCCGGCATGAAATTCTTTGGTAAGATAATCCTGGGGCAAAAGATCGGCCTGCCCACTTATAGTTGTCTGAATAAAAATAAGAATAGCTAATAAAGGGAAGTACTTTTTCATTTCAACAAGTTTAGATAGTAAAGATAAATAGATTCAGTTCCTTGTAATGACCAATTCCATCAACGGGGCACGGTACAAAATTTCTTACTTACATTTGAATGAATAATTAACGAAGGCTATACTATGGCAAATACAAAAAAATCAATTCGGGTATTGGTAGTTGGATGTGGAAATATGGGAGCTTCGCATGCAATTGCCTATACTCAGCTCGATGGAGTTAACATCTGCGGCATAGTTTCAACCGGCACCAGCAAAGAAAAATTAAATGAACGGTTGGGAGGCGGTTATCCCTTATTCAGTGATTATATAAAAGCACTTGATGAAACAAAACCAGATGCTGTATGTATTTCAACCTATCCGGATACTCATGAATCATTTGCTATCCAGGCTTTGGAAAAAGGCTGTCACATTTTTATTGAAAAACCATTGGCTGATACAGTAGAAGGAGCGAAACGAGTTGCTGCTGCGGCAAAAAAATCAGGAAAAAAATTAGTGGTCGGATATATTTTAAGGCATCATCCGTCATGGCAAAAGTTTATTGAACTGGCGCAACAACTGGGAAAGCCCTTGGTAATGCGAATGAATTTAAATCAGCAAAGCAAGGGAGTGATGTGGAATGTACATCGTAACCTGATGAAAAGTTTAAGTCCCATTGTTGATTGCGGGGTACATTATATAGATGTAATGTGCCAGATGGTACGTTCCAAACCAATACAGGTAAGTGCTATAGGTGCAAGACTTACCAATGATATTCCTGCTGGTAATTATAATTATGGTCAATTACAACTGCGTTTTGAAGATGGATCGGTGGGTTGGTACGAAGCAGGTTGGGGGCCAATGATCAGCGAAACGGCTTTTTTTGTTAAAGATGTAATTGGTCCTGATGGATCCGTTTCAATAGTAGCAAAAGAAGCGGGGGGAAAGGGGAAGTCTGATTCGGTAGAGGCTCATACAAAAACAGAATCAATCCGGTTGCATCATGCAGCAATAGATTCCA
>JBJXDV010000076.1:0-7665 GCA_046153465.1 Chitinophagaceae bacterium | reverse complement strand
TATCTTACCGAAAACATTGCCTCTAAAGGGTACGGGGTGGTGGCGATTGATCATGCTGAATCAACGTTTCGTGATGCCGCCGGTGTTGAAAGTACGCTGCTCAACCGGGCAAAAGATATTTTGTTTGTACTTAACCAGGTTGATGCATTAAGCAAATCAACCAATAAAAATATTCTATCCGGATTGACAAATGCCAATAATACTGGATTGATTGGCTACTCCATGGGTGGATATGGTGTATTGAATGCCGCTGGTGCCGGTTATAGTGATCAATTGATTAAATTTTTTTCAACAATTGCCCGTGGCAGTAGATCAATTGAAGTACGCAGTACTAACAATGAAGAGTTTAAAAAATCGTATGATCAGCGAATAAAAGCGGTGGTTGGTTTTGCTCCCTGGGGAATGCAGCGTGGTATATGGGATGCGGAAGGATTGAAAGGATTAAAAGTTCCACTCTTTTTGGTAGCAGGTAGCCAGGATGACATATCTGGATATGAAAAAGGAATTAAAGCAATTTATACCGGTGTAATAAATGCCGACCGTTATCTTCTTACTTATGGAAACGCCCGGCATAATGTGGCTCCCAATCCACCACCACCCGAATCATTAAAACCGGGCTTACCCTTCGATGAATATTATCGCTACGCCGAACCCGCATGGAATGAACGAAGGATAAATAATATCAACCAACATTTTATTACTGCTTTTTTAGGAATTCACCTTAAGCACCAAGATTTTGGTAAATATTTAAATCTCTCCGAAAATTCTAATGAAAAAGAATGGATAGGATTTAAACTTCGTACATCGGCCGGGCTGGAATTGTTACATGCAACACCAACAAAATGAGGCTGTCGCAAAAGACAAATAAAATCTCGCGAAGACGCTATCACGCAAAGAAGAAAATATTGAAGATCAAGTTTTGCGACTTTGCGTCGTTGCGAAAAAAACAGGTAAAATACTTTTGACAACCTCATCGAATTAATGAAACGCCATTTTGTGAGTTTGCAGTTGAATGAATCGAATAGTATATATAAATAAAAAATATGATCTCAATTAAAAAAATATTTTTACTGCTGTACTTTTTTTCTGCAGGGAGTGTCATGGCGCAAAAGCCGCAAAACTTATATGCAAAAGCAATTCAATTTATAAACACCCTTTCGCCCACCATAAAAGCACAAATGCTTTTTACGTTAAGCGACTCTGAACGTATAAATATGAATTATGTGCCCATTGAACGAAAAGGGCCCACTTTCCATGACTTTAACCCCATTCAACGAAAGGCAGCATTGGAATTATTGCGTGCATCTCTAAGCAAAGAAGGTTATCGAAAAGCTACTGAAATTATTGAACTTGAAACAGTATTGGCAGTAATAGAAAATAATGAACGAAAAATGCCTGACGGCACTCCGGTGCGTGATCCATTGAATTATCACTTTTGTATATTCGGGGATCCTTCCGCTACTAATACATGGGGATGGCGATTTGAGGGCCACCATATTTCTTTAAATTTTACTTCTGCCAATGGAAAAGTTATTGCTGCCACTCCATCATTTTTTGGCACCAATCCGGCTATCTCAAAAAACCGGGAACAAGTAGAAAAGGAAGTGTTAAAGAAAGAAACAGCTCTCGGGTTTGCGTTAATCAATTCTCTCACAGAAAATCAGTTAGCCAATGCACGGTTCTCCAACACTGCACCGCCAGAAATTATAAGTGCCAATAGTGCTAAAGCAAATTCTTTAGATCCAAAGGGAATTGCATACTCCAGCCTTTCCTCCAATCAACAAAAATTATTCATGGAATTACTCAATGTATATATAAACAATTATGAATGGGGCTTTTCAAAAACATTGAGAACCAAAGTTTATAAGGCAGGCATCGAAAATCTCTTCTTTGCCTGGGCTGGAAGTCTTTCGCCGGGAGCTGGTCATTATTACAGGATACAGGGACCTGAATTATTGATTGAATATGATAATACACAGAACAATGCCAATCATGTTCATTCCGTTGTACGCGATCTTACCAATGATTATGGGAGAGATTTATTAAAAGAACATTATGTGAAGGAACACAGCAAGCAATAAATTTATAATTCCGCAATCGCTCGGTTAAAAAATATGATTACTGCTAAAGAATGCCCATTAAAGAAGCAACTTTCTTATTAAAAAAATAAAATAAGGCTAATTTTTCACAGATAATTCCTATCTTTCAAAGTAGAAATGACGGGTATTTTTTCGTTTATCCCGAATGATCGCAAAACCCCACGCGTTCTAGAAAATTAAACGATGTTAAAAATTTATTGCTCAACAAAATTAGAAGCATATGACTAATGACTACCCAGGTGAACAATGGAAAAAAGTGATTATTAATGGCGAATTTACCAATGAAGGGCATCTTGAAGTTTCAAACTTTGGGCGGCTGCGCTCATTTAATAAAATATCAAATGGAAATATTGTGGAAGGATCCATGATTAACGGATACCGGATTATACGGTTGAAACTATTCAGTCAACGTGATGAAAAAACAACAGAGCATTTTACCTTTTTAAGAACGCAGGTGTTTTTGTTGATGCGTAAAATAAAATCCTTGAAAGAAAATAACGCAAGTATTCAAACAATTGAGGAAACAACTGAATTACTAAATTCTTTCAAAAAAAACTTAAGTAAAAAAATAGCTGACGAGAAAAAAAAACGAACCTACAATTATCATTCGCTTGTTCACCGCCTCGTGGCCGACTATTTCCTGAAGCCGCCTACGGAAAAGCAAACCATTGTTTCACATCTCGACTTTAATAAACTAAACAATCGGCCCTATAATCTTAAATGGATGACACCGGAAGAAAATTATGAGCATCAAAAAAAGAGTCCTTATGTAATAAAGGAAAAAAATGACAGGCTTTACAGGCGAAAAGAAGATTTTGGAAATACCAAGCTTACGGTTACCAGGGTGATGATGTTAAAAAAATTATTGAAATCCGGTAAGCCCATGAAACAACTAGTAAAACTTTTTAAAGTAACTCATACTCAAATAAACCGCATAAAAAAAGGTGAAAACTGGGCAGATATTGAAGCAGCGGAATGATAACCTGCAAAATTAAACTGGAATGGTAGGTATACTTGTGCAACCGGCATTATCTTGGTTGATTGTATGGTTATTTGAGAAAGGCAATCTCTCAGTACTCGGTTTTTTTCCAACTAAAAAACGCCTGCTCGACTTTACACTATTTTTTTTAGTTACCGCATTGTGTTGCTCCTCTGATTTTTTTCTTAGAATGTATTTTGGCAAAGAGCAATGGATTATAAACCCGTTAGTTTCTTTTAAACTTATTGCGGAAGGACTATGGTGGAATATAAAATCAGTATTATTCGAAGAACTAATTTTTCGGGGAGTATTATTTTACATATTAATCAGGAAGCTGGGCGCTACCAAAGCAATTCTTATTTCTGCCACTGCATTCGGTATCTACCATTGGTTTTCACAGGGATCCTTTGGCAACGGAATGCAAATGCTTATTACTTTTTTGATTACCGGTACCATGGGTTTGGTATATGCTTATGGATATGCAAAAACGTTTTCTCTATATATACCCTGCGCTATACATTTGGGTTGGAATGCAACCCGGTCAGTAATTTTTTCTGATAAATTAATTGGCGACCAATTACTCATCCAGGTAAAACCGGTACCACAAGTATCTGTTTCTTATTTTATCTTTTTTATAATATTATTTTTTCCTATGATGG
The DNA here is from genome assembly GCA_046153465.1 of Chitinophagaceae bacterium. Classification (GTDB taxonomy): domain Bacteria; phylum Bacteroidota; class Bacteroidia; order Chitinophagales; family Chitinophagaceae; genus Endoryza. Next base: position 3,928 of record JBJXDV010000076.1, on the reverse strand, counting down.
GTGCACTGCTTTCGAATTATTTATTATTGAAAAGAAAAAATCAAATAAGTATTAATTGTTAAATTCAACTTTAGATTGAATCTTACCGCATTATTTACTAAAACATTTCTTTTCTTTATTTTATCAATTTAAAGATTAGTTCGTTGGTTTCTATCAACTGAGGAATAATTTTCCAGCTTATGATTTTATCTAAGAGCCGCTTCTTTCTAATATTGGTACTATTAGTTGCAATACCTTTTCTGTTCTATAAAATGAATTGGCTCTTGCATTCTCAAAAAACATCCGGTACTATGAGTTTTAAAGGAAAAAGTATAACCGGCCAATTGGTGCACGAGTATTCGGTCCTATTTTTTAAGGTTGGGAAGGATACTGTCTGGTTTGATGGTAATGACAATATATTTTTTAAAGAAGGGGAGTCAGTGCCCGTACGCTACCAAATCAACGATCCACAAGATGCGCGCATTGATGCATTAATTCCAATTTGGGGAGATGTATTGGTTTACGGAGGCATACCCATTTTAATACTGCTGGTCATTTTTCTACACCCACAAATTATTCCCTTAGGTTCAACGGTAAAACTATCAACAATAAAACCCTTCATACAAATCGTATGAGTTTGCAATAAATTCCTTGAGTACTTTTTTTGTGCAATACTAAAAGTTTGATAAATAGAATGATGGTATTTCCTTTTTTTGGCATATCGACTACTCTATCGCTACGCTTAGCCCAACTGTGGTACCGCTACCGATTACAGAATTTACGTTTATTGCCATATTAGAAGCTCTTGCTCTCTCTTTCATATTCTCCATTCCATAATTTTCAAACTTAAGTTCGCCTGGTTCGTTTACAAAACCTACTCCATCATCTATAATTTCTACGCGCCATAGAGGTGTATTAAAAAAGCTACTAATAATCACATTTTTTGCCTGGGAGTGTTTAGCTGCATTATTGATTGCTTCGGCAATGATCATTACGATATTCAACGCCTTGGCAGAAGGCATTGTGCTCATAAATGGCGGATGACCATCAATGGTAAATCGAATACCTGTATAATATCTTTCCATTTGCTTAGTAAAATTGATGATCCGAATCCATAAATCATCCATATTTACATCCTCATTTTTTAGTGCCCATAAAGTAACGCGTAGATTTAAAAGCATTTCTTTCGCCGTTTCATATAAGTTATCTACTAATTTTTCTCTGTCCCTCGCATCATTCTTTAATAATTCGGAATTATATAAAATTGCATTGGCCTGAACGCCCAAATTATCGTGCAAATCGGCGGCTACTCTTTTTCGCTCAATATTTTGTCCTTTAATGAGTGCTAATTCAATCTCTTTATTTTTTTGATTGAGGTCTTCATAATTCTTTTTCAGTTTCGCATTATTCCTAAAAAAATAAACCAGGAAAAAAATTCCAGCAAACAAAGAAAAAACAAGCACGTTTCTTATTAAACTAATTGATTTATTTTTCTCCATAAGAGCATCGTTTTCCATTGCCTTGATGGTAGCCTCTTTTTTAATCACATCATATTCTGCGTAGGTACGTTGAAACCGCTCCCTTGCCAAACTATCTTCATGCCGCTTGTATTTTTCGTGATATATTAAAGCCTGTTTTTCATTACCCATCCTTTTATAGATTTCATAAAGCCGCTGTTCTCCCTGCGAAATATATTCAGGCGCGTTCATTGATAAAGAAATAGTATATGATTTATTACCATAGTCTAATGCCCGGGCAAAATCCGGATTACTTTTATTATTGGAATAGAACCTGGATATAGCACGATACATATTACTTCTACCGTATCCAAATGCAACAAAAAAAGGATGCTGCTCACATTTGGTCAAATAATTCACCATGCCCGTTTCATTTCTTTGATCGGCATATACAATTACGATGCTTTCCAAAATAGTTATTGCCAAATCAGGTGGGGTGCTCTGGTCTATCAATTTTTCAGCATCTAAGAAGTATTTAATTGCCCTGGTATTATCTTCTTCGGTAACATTATAATAACTCCCAATAAATCCCAGTGTCAATATTTGAAGGTTTTTATCTTTTAACTCTTTTGAATATTCAAGGGCCTTAATGAGATATTTATCGTATAAATTCTCTTTATACACCAGGTCCTTCTTTCCGATCTGGTTCCAAAGTATTAGAAAAGCAAGCCGGTTATAGGTTATTACCAAGTGTGGCTTCGAATTCAATTTTTCAAAAATATCTTTCGCTTTAATACATAATTCCAATCCTTTGTTATAGTCGCCGTAATTTTCGACCATATAATAAGCAGTATTCAAAAGATAAACACCTCTTCCCAACTCCGAATTTTCCCTTTCGGCGTATATATACAAACTATCAAGATCAGCTTTGGCATTTTTATGATGTATTAAAATGGATAAGGGCAACCATTTTTCATAGGCACCAAGTTTCTCGGCAAACCTAATACTAGTATATACTTTCTCCTGTGTTTCTTTTATATAGTTGACCTGCGCAGGTACAGTAGTACTTAAAAAAATACTTAAAAAACCGACTAGATACTTCATGCGATCGTTGAAATTTTAAATCAATACAAAATACTGATTTCTTTTTTGCTAGAAAAAGGTTGTCCTTTTATTCAAGGGATCCACTTTACAGGGTACAGTAATCGGTGCTGTTCTAAGCAAAATATCTTTATATATGGGAACGCAGAATAACTTATGAAAATCATGTATGGGTCATTTTCTATCAGGCTTAACCACCCTTTATGTATAAAGAATAATCCGGTAAACATATTCAACTAAATTGGGTTACAAAATAGAAAACATGAAAAATAAATTTCTACCAGCCGTATTCAGCCTTTTTTTAACGGGCTCTTTTCTATCCTGCAATGTTGGGAATGATACAAAAGTATCCTTAACTGAATCCAAAACAGCCCTTACCTTTTCTGCTTATTTTCCCGATAGAAAAACAGCCAGGGTACAGGAATTTATTAACGATCAATTGGAACATAAAAGCATTTTTAATACGTACAATAGTGAAGTAGAAGGCGCGATTACATTAAACGATCAAACAACTTTTTACTTAAAATCTAAGGCAGGTAAGCTGGAAATCAATTTCAATAAAGAAGAAAACAACGAAGCCTCTGTTCAAAGAATTAAAAAATTATGTGAAGGAGTTAAGAGTGTTCTGACTAAGGATTAATCTTTTTAGGAATGATATCCTCATGCTTTATTGAATATCTTAAGGATGGCTTCTCGTAAGGTCTATGCTGCCTCACTGCTGGAACCATAAATAATCTATGCTATAAATTCCACACTTACCCAATTTTCAACTATTGTTGAGGGGCAATGTAACTCGATTTTTTTTAAGGGGAAGAAAATAACGCGCATACCCTTTTCATAAACAAGAGATGGCTTTTTAAAATCTATACGTGAAATTCACATAGCCAATACCAGGAAGTACCGACTCCTTATTTATCCCATTTATCTAACGGATAATACGTTAATTCAATAATATTTTTTTGAATTGCCTTGGTGTTCCAGTCGCTATGAATAGCAAGCGCCGCCCCGAGTGCCGTGGCCCGGGCCATGGAAGCCGCATAAATTTCTATTGACGGCAAAGCCATAGCTAAAAAATTCATATAAAGAGGGTTCTTGCTGAATCCGCCGTCTACAAATATTCTTTTTACGGCTGTTCCATCCATGATCAATTTAGTAGAGTGAATTTGCTTTTTTACAAGATAAAACATGAAATAATGATACGCTAGTTCAAACGTTTCATAGCTCGCCAGATCATTTTCGCGAAATGCTTTTGCAGGTTCTCTACCCAATTGTATCGAATCCGCGATTGACGGGTTAAAATCAATCGCTTTATAATAGGTTAATGGCTTTTTAAAAAAGTCGACCAGCTTTTTAGTTTGCACCTCATGTTCATTACCTGCAAACAACCTGGA
>JBJXDV010000075.1:0-5217 GCA_046153465.1 Chitinophagaceae bacterium | reverse complement strand
AAAGATATTCCAAACAAGGCTACAATTATGCTTGGAGGTTTTGGACTATGCGGTATCCCCGAAAATTGTATAGCAGCCCTTGTTAAAAGTGGAGTGAAAGAACTTACCTGCATTTCTAATAATGCCGGAGTGGATGATTTTGGACTTGGGTTATTGTTAAAAACAAGGCAGATCAAAAAAATGATGAGCTCTTATGTAGGAGAGAATGAAGAATTTGAAAGGCAATTGCTAAGTGGAGAATTAGAAGTGGATCTGATACCACAAGGTACATTAGCCACCTGTATTCAAATGGCGGGCATGGGTATTCCGGCATTTTATACACCTGCAGGAGTGGGAACTGAAATTGCAATAGGCAAAGAACAAAGGGCTTTTAATGGCAAGGAATACTTGATGGAACTTGCACTGCATGCAGATTTTGCAATTGTGAAAGCATGGAAAGGAGATGCCATGGGTAACCTGGTGTTTAGAAAAACAACAAGAAATTTTTCCACTTCAATGGCTAAGGCAGGTAATATTACGATTGCCGAAGTGGAAGAATTGGTTCAGCCGGGGGAATTGGATCCTAATGAAATTCATGTTGCAGGAATATATGTGCATCGTATTTTCCAGGGAACGAATTATGAAAAAAGAATTGAACGGAGAACCGTTCAGATAATCAAGAAATAAATAGGTTAAACAATGGCGTTAGATAAATACGGAATTGCAAAAAGAATTGCCCGGGAGCTAAAAGACGGGATGTATGTAAATCTGGGAATAGGTATTCCGACTTTGGTAGCAAATTATATACCTGGAGGAATTTCGGTTATGTTTCAATCAGAAAATGGAATGTTGGGCATGGGTCCTTATCCTTCCGAAGATCAAATTGATGCCGATCTTATTAATGCCGGCAAGGAAACAATTACGGTGTTGCCCGGTGGTGTATTTTTTGACAGTGCAGAAAGCTTTGGAATGATAAGAGCCGGAAAAGTGGATCTTACGGTATTGGGGGCAATGGAAGTTGATGAGCAGGGAGATATAGCCAATTGGAAAATTCCTGGTAAGATGGTGAAGGGAATGGGTGGGGCGATGGACTTGGTGGCCAGTGCGAAAAATATTATTGTGGCCATGATGCATACTAACCCGAAAGGAGAGTCGAAACTTTTAGCACGCTGTAGTTTGCCTTTGACAGGTGTGAAATGTGTTAAACGTATTGTTACGGAACTGGCTGTGCTCGATGTATTACCGGAAGGTGGGTTTCAATTAGTCGAACGTGCCCCAGGCGTTACTGTTGACGAAATAAAAAATAAGACGCTTGGAAAGATGATCATTTCTGGTGAGATTCCTGAGATGAGTATCTGATTTGATTTCAGTATTCTTCCTGTTTTTTCGATCTCTTCGTCAATAGTGCAATTAAATAAAAAACAAGTTGAATGATTCCAAAAGTGGATAGTAATAATTTTTTTTCCATTGCTCCATTCTCTATCAGCAATCCCTGCCAACTCATCCATTCGGCAGCCAATAACATGCTATAATAAAAAAGCGTTCCCCCGGCGATCCAGAAAACAAAGGCATTAAATATAGAAATGAATTGATTGCGGATCAGTATTAATAAAGTTATGATACTAAGGAGTACCAGTATCATTGCTTCTGCAATTCGTAACGCTGGAATAAAATCATAATTAAGTTGGGTATTGTACAACGTTAGTACAACAGAAGAAAAAGCAATAACAAGATAGTTGATCCATTGCCTGAAAAATGTTTTATGAAGGGCGCTCCTAAAAATAAAAGTAAGTAGAATAAATTCACTTGCTTCGAATAATGAACGGTAAAAGGGCTGGGTATCTTTATTCGCAGGATAAAACAGGAAAAAGACTTGCTTAGCAAATAGCAGCAAACTTAATAGCATCAATAAAGTAAGCGCTTCTTCCCTGGCATTTTTTCGGGAAAAGAAAAGGATAGCCGTTATTAAAGATAATAACATAGCTAATAAGCTTAGCCAGGAAGGCATCATGAAACCGGTTTCTACCATAATACAATTGGTTCAGGTCAACCGGTCTTTCACAGGGAAGGTCCTCCGAGAATATTGAAACTTTTGCTTAATCGATAAGATTATTTTTTACCGCATAAAATACCAGTCCGGCAGTATTTTTAGATCCGAAGCGCTCCATCAAACGGTCCTTTATAGCTTCTACAGTTCTTGGACTTACTTCTAATTTTTGAGCAATTTCCTGGGCGGTAAATTCCATGCAAATATATTTTATAACATCCCGCTCTCGTTCAGTAAGAGTTACTTCATTATTTAAACTGGGTATTACTTTTTGCCGGGCGTGCGATTTTTTTAGCAGAATTCGATTTACAAAATTATTGAGGTAATAGCCTTTGGCTTTTACTTCCATAATAGCCTTTTTGATTTCTCCGGGATCGGCACTTTTTAATAAGTAGCCATTAGCACCAATCTCCATCATATGGCTCACAAACCGCTCATCCTCGTACATCGTAAGCGCAATGATATGAATACTTGGATATTGCTTTGCTACAAATTTGGTTGTTTCAATGCCATCCTTTTGTGGCATTCGAAGGTCCATTAAAATTACTTCGGGTTTGTCATCATCCGACGTGGCTGCCAAAAGATTAATCAGTTCCACACCATTTTCGGCTTCTAATACAAATTTAAGATTGGTATAAGGACGTAGAGAAAGGATAACTCCTTTGCGGAAGATTTTGTGATCGTCGGCTATTGCTACTTTAATAGGTCCCATTGTTTTTATGATATTGGCAACTAAATATACTTAAAAAAGACTGAACTATGCAAACAAGTGAGCGAACTAAGTTATTGTGCAGTGATTCCTTCTTCTATCTTAGGCACTTCAATTGTTACTTTAAAATAAGTTTGCGACAGATCCTTTTCAAAAAATATTTTTCCACTCAACAATTTTAGCCTGCTTTGTATATTTTTCAAACCCAAACCAGAGGCACTTTTATTAAGCTTTTCAAAATCAGTTTGAGTTAATCCTCTTCCATCATGATGCATTCGTATATACAATTTATCGCCGCTTAAGTTTTGTGTAAGATGAATAAAGCTGGCATTACTGTGTTTTAAAATATTGTTGATCAATTCCTGTATTACCCTAAAAATAATAAGTTCCTGTTCGGGCATCATCCGGGTACGGTAATCGTGGAAGCGGCAACTGGCGTTCATACTGCCCGAGCTGCTGATTTTTTGAAAGAGATCATTTACGGCACTCTCCAAACCAAAGTTTTTTAAGGTAGGCGGCATCAGGCTATGAGAGATATTACGAATCAATTGAATGGTATCATCAATAATTTGTTTGGCATTGTAAATACTCTGGAGCTGACTGGTTTTATCGAGGTTAACCAGGTTTTCGTTTAGGTATAGGCGTGCAGTAGCCAATAACGGGCCCGCATCATCGTGTAGATCGGCGGCTATTCGCTGGCGCTCCTCTTCCTGCAAACGGATCGATGCATTTAGTAATACTTTTTGCTGGTCGTGCTCCATCCGCTGCAACTGAAGCTGGTAGCGGATTACCTTGCGCTGGTGAAAAACGATAAATACCACCAGGCCGATGGTAAGTACCAGCATGCCTACCGTTCCAAAAAGCAAAACGGTAGTAGCAGAATTAGGAGAGGTTTGAAGAAAATACATTTCAAAAGGGGTTGGGGTAATGGTGTTGGTTATGGGTTTTCTATAACGGAATAATAGTCGAGCGAATCTTTATCAATTCGTTGTTTTTGTTTTCTGCCATGGATAAAAATGGCTAGTCCAAATAAAATATTCTTGATGGCATTAAAAACATAATTAATCGACCAATAAATGTCTAGTTCAGCATTTGTGAGGTTTGAATTATATATAAAAAGGAAAAAATTACCCGCGAGGTAAATCAATATGCCGGTGACAATCCAAAATTCGGCCGTGCTATAAATAAATAGGGAATTGGGGTGTCGCATCTGTTCAAAAAAATAATAGATGCATAAAGACATGATAAAGATTGCCTGAAAGGTTACAGCTATGGTGTCTAGGTCATCGTATTTATAAAATTGAAATAAATAATTTGATATACAATATGTTATAAACAAGATAATAATTGGCGGAATAACTTTTTTTAACATTGATAAGGGAAGAACATAATAAAAGAAGAGGCTAAAACAACTAAATTCAATTATGGTAAAAAAAGTCTGAATAGTGTTTGAATATTCCCTGGCCGTTCGAAAATATGCCAACAAATCTGTAGCAAAAGACACCAAAATGTAGGAGACAATAACAACCATCCACTTTTTTTTCGCTTTATTAAACTTGACGAAAAATAAAAGCAGCGGTATTGCGGGGGAAAATACACTTATATGCAAAAAGATATCTATACCTGGTAAATTTTACCAAATATAGATATTTGAGAAATAGTTTCAAATATTAATCAGCTATCCACCACTCACCTTCTTCTTCAATTCTATCACGTGAACAGTTTCGAACCCTATCTGCAACAATTCCCTTTTCTATCTCAAGTTGACCGCTCGGGTTAACGACTTTGTATGCTAGTAACGATATTCCATTAGTATCAACACCTGTGTAAACAAGAGTTTTTTCTCCAATCTCATTATAAGCATTATAAAATTTAATTCCCACACAACCTGGTTGTGCCAGAATTTGGTCAATGATATCACGACCAATCAAATAACTGTGTACATCAGAAGGATTTGCCTGTTGGTAGCCCTTAACCATTTGGGTACCTAACTCAACACCAATTTCTTCTCCAATAGTTGCTACTTTTTTGGCAGTGAGTGTAGTTTGTGTCATAATAGTAAGTTTTAAGAGGTTTACGTTGCTAGTTTTCGAAACCTAAATGACCTCTAAAAAAAAAAACATAGCCAACGGCTTATTGCTGACGCAAATACTGTAATTTGCCTGTAAGTTAATCCCCTCGTGCATTTGCGGCGATATTTTTAGTAGGTTTACGAGTAGAAATTGAGTATATTTTCGTTTAATTACTAGTAATTTTACTAATGATATTGTGTAAGTTTACGTAGTATTTTACCGAAATAAATGAAAGTTATTCACAATATGAGCGTTGCTGTGGATAAAATAGAAAAGTGAAGGTTTTGCTTATTATTTTTTGACTGATGAAATAGCTAGCCTTGTCAATATAAAGCAATTATTACCAATCGGCTGCGTTTTGAAAGGTTGGTAGGAGTGGTGAAAAGTAATATAGTAGAAGTTGACTGATA
>JBJXDV010000074.1:0-32326 GCA_046153465.1 Chitinophagaceae bacterium | reverse complement strand
ACTTGATGGGATGGGCAGTGGTTGCCAACTTACTCCGGCATTGCTAGTCTTTAAAACTTTATTTTCGCTGAATACAACAAGATTGGTTGCATTGATCGCCTCAATGAACTCGAATTTACTTTCCGGGTCAACTCGTATTACTGTCCAGCTTATACCTCTGTTTATCGTTTTAAGAATTCTATCAGCATCTATTGCATAGCCTGTGTTATTGCTAGGCTCAAAATGCATATCCGTAATTGAACTGTATAATTGAGAAAATTGCGCATGATAAACAAGCTTAAAACTATTACCGCCGTTTATTGAATAAAGTATTGAAGGAACAAAACCGTAATCGCCATAAACTATTACAGTGTCTTTATTGAAAGCCTTAACTCCTTTTATTCCGAAGCCAAAAGTTAAGTTAACAAGATAGCCGTTATAATCCACATTATTGATTGTGATATATTTTTTCGTAAACGTCTTGCCGCTATCAATGGTATAGCCAATATATTTTGTAAAAGCAACGAGGCCTTCATTCGGTGTATAAAAACTGATTTTTTCAACGTGATTATCTTCATCCAAATTATCTAAGTAAACCTGCCGCATTTGCCCGTAGCTAAAAGAAAAACTGAAGATTAATAAAATTGAAAGGGATGAAGTCCAGCAACCACCAGCTTTAAATCTTGAAACAAAAAACATTTTAAAATTTATTTTAAGGCATAGAGCAAGTTTTGCCAAAGTTTAGCCAATTATTTAAAAGTAACCTATAAATTTTGTTCTATGAAATTATGGTAGTGTCTTTAAATAGAAAAATCATATTACCTTCATTTCCGTTAGTTTAAGAAACGCGGAATCAATATCCGCATCAATCCCCGCACCCGATGGCAATTCTAAAAAATAATTATTGTATTGAGCACCGCCTATTACAGGATCTTCTTTATGGCCCAGTAAGCAAGTATCTAAATCGTAAAAATGAATATTATTATGGCTCATAGCTAAGTGAACCTTTGCCGTTAATGCCAACCGGCTTTCCACCATTCCACCCAACATACACGGGATATTTCTTTTTTCCGCTTCATTGGCAATTTTTATTGCCTCTAAAATCCCGCCCGATTTAGCCAGTTTAATATTAATATAATCACATGCATCGGCTTCTATTAACCGAATAGCATCTCTGTGGTCAAACACACTTTCATCGGCCATAATTTTTATGGGAGATATTTTTCGGAGTTTTGGTAATAAATGATCGTTCCACCTTCTCATCGGTTGTTCGCAGAATTGTATCGTATAGGGGGCAATATGTTCGAGCGCATAAATTGATTCTTCGTAGGTCCAGCCCTGGTTAGCATCTATCCGTAACAGAATGTCCCGGCCAACTGCTTCCCGAATCAAGCGAATCCGTTCTACATCCTCTTTGTATTTTTTTCCGAGTTTTACTTTGATAATCTTCACTCCATTCTTTACAAATTCGATAGCAGTGGCAGCCATTTTTTGAGGCGTATCAATGCCAATCGTAAGATCCGTTTGGACGGTTTTTAAAGTACCTCCCAGAAATTTATAGAGAGGAATACCCTTGGTTTTAGCGGCGAGGTCGTGCAGTGCAATATCAAAAGCACTTTTTACTGTTGAGTTAAATGCAATGTATTGATGAAAGTCGTTCATCCGATCTTCAATGGCTAAAGGATCTTTACCCTTGAGAATTCGCGCCAGGTCCTGCGCTACTTCAAAACAGGTATTCTGTGTTTCACCCACCAGCATTGGAAAAGCAGAGCATTCACCCATCCCCGTTATATCTGCATCTGTATGAACCCGTATAAAAATATTTTGTGTGTAATAGGAAGTTTCCGTTGCTATCACAAAAGGCTCCATAGGAATCGTGAGCTTGAAAATTTCGGTTTGAATGACTTTCATACACTTATTAATATTATGTCGAAAGATAATGATTTATTTACTTTTCATAACCAATCGAAATTGTGTGGTTGCTATATTTTTTCGACCTTTTTATTTCGTATTCTATTGCTCATCTCTACTGCCTTCAAAGAGGAGATTTCCTGTTATTTTGTTTTCTTTTAAGTATACTTTTGTGCACTAACATAGAAACTGAGAACTATGTACAAAATTTTTACTTTATTGTTATTGTTTGGATGTTTATCTATTTCTGCGCAGGATATTACCGGCACCTGGGAGGGTGAATTGATTAAAGATGGCGGGCCCATCGAAGCGATACAACGTAGGTTTAAAATGAAATGGGAAATTGTACAGATTGAAAAAGAAGTGTATGGTACAGTGTATTTCTTTCCGCAGGATGCCAGGGCTACGGATTTACCCAATAACTGGTACAGTTGGTATGGAAAATTGGGCAAGAAAAAGGAATTTCCTTTCCAGTTTATACAAGGAAGATATATGGATGGGATGGGGGCCACTTCAGTTTACCAGTTTAATGTGAGATTTGAAAAAAATGACTCGATGGAACTTCTGTCTGGAAACTATTTTACACAATTGGAGGCGCTGAATTCAGGAGAGAGACCCACGGGTTTTTATCGTCTCAAAAAAATTTCTTCCCTGGTTTCCGATCATCTATGGTTAAAAAGAAAAGAAAAAGAAATTATTAATAAACTAAACAAGCAGAAATTGTAACACATTTTTTGAAAGGTACATGCAATGGTTGATCAACCGTAAGAAATAGATGCCCCCATTTTACGTGCAAAATTCCTCCGGCTTCCATCTTTCAACTATTATTACCTTCTATCATTTTATTGAGTGATTTTAAAGCGTTTTTTATTCGGGAAAACACCATTTTCTTTCAATCAGTTTCTCTTATTTTTGCGATTCATTTAATGCTTGTTATGAATAACCCGTCCGATCCATTGTCATTTGATAACACAGAAATAGCCTTTGCATATAAAACCAACAAAGAATTAAAACTTGCTCATTTTCTTTTTTCAAGTATGGGCATTAATTGGCTGGTAAAATGGGGCACCCGCATTACACCCTGGGCCATTAAAGTTGGTTTGCCGATCAATGGAATTATTCGCAAAACTATTTTTAACCAGTTTGTAGGTGGCGAAACATTACAGGAAACAGCGGTAGTTGCAACCAGGCTGGGAGAATTTAATGTGCAGGTAATTCTTGATTATGGAGTAGAAGGTGGCGACGATGGGGATGCTGGTTATGATCATGCATGTGATGAATTTATCCGCGTAATAGAGTATGCGGCTACCCAGCCAAATATTCCTTTTATTAGTATCAAGGTAACCGGGCTTTCCCGTTTTGGTTTATTGGAAAAATTAGATCGCTCCGTAGAAATAGGTGCAGGAAGCCTGATGAAACGATATGTAGCCGCACTCGAATCACTTACTAAAGATGAAAATATTGAATGGCAAAAGGTAAATAACAGGCTTAATCGTATTTGCCAGGCTGCTTTGAAAAATAATATTGGTGTTTTAGTAGATGCAGAAGAAACCTGGATTCAGGATCCGGTAGATGTGATTACTACCCTAATGATGGAGCAATACAACAAAGAGAATGTTGTGGTATTTAATACATTTCAGATGTATCGATACGATCGCTTTCAATTCTTAAAAGATTCGTATGAAGCTGCCGAGCAACGTAATTTTATTTTGGGTGTAAAGCTCGTTCGGGGTGCCTATATGGAAAAAGAAAGGGCCCGCGCAGCAGAATTGCGTTATGCATCACCGATACAACGAAACAAGGACAGTACGGATCTTGATTACAATCTTTCAATGGAATATTGCTTAAATCATATATCCAAAATATCTTTAATAATAGCTTCACATAACGAAAGTAGTAATCTTCATTTTACACGTTTGATGGATGGAAAGGGAATACCGCGCAACCATCCCCGTATCCATTTTTCGCAGCTTTATGGAATGAGTGATAACATTACATTTAACCTGGCAAAAGCTGGTTTTTCAGTTAGTAAGTATCTTCCGTTTGGACCTATTAAAGACGTAATCCCCTACCTTATGCGCAGGGCTCAGGAAAATAGTAGTGTTTCCGGGCAAACGGGTCGTGAACTTGGCCTCATAAAAAAAGAAATGACGGGAAGAGAAATCTGAGCCTGGTTTTCCAATTCATTCAAATTATAAACAGTAAATTTAGTAGTACATTACTAATGCAATTTGCTGTATGAGAAAGAATATTCAACCTATCATTCTATTTTTTTGCTTTCTAACATCGATTTTCTTCCTTTCCTTTCAGCCAATTAAAAATGTAAATTCGTTGGAAGGGTCCTGGCATTGGCAGGGAGAATCACAGGAAGCAATTATTTCCTTTGTGGATGGCTATTGCGTATTTACTTCGTATGATCAGCATCATAAGAAATTTGATTATACCTGGGGAGGGCATTATAAATTAGAAGGTACAAATATCATCATCGAACTGCAATTTCATTCCGGAACAAAAGAATTAGCAGGCACCGTTTTCTCCTTCCCGGTTCAATTTAAGAAAGAACAATTGATGGCATCCTTTAGGGGTGGTGATGCTAATGAGATTTGGATAAATAAAGACAATGGCAAAGCGCCGCTTGCGGGCATATGGCGAATTGCCGGACGAAAACAAGGAGATCAACTAACGGAGATGCAGCTTGGTTCAAGAAGGACCCTAAAAATTTTATCAGCCGCGCGTTTTCAATGGGCCGCTATAAATATTGAAACAAAAGAGTTTTTTGGTACCGGAGGTGGGAGCTACCGTTTCGAAAATGGAAAGTATATCGAATCCATTGAATTTTTTAGCAGAGATAGTTCCAGGGTAGGTGCTTCATTAAGTTTCGATGGAAAAATTGAGAACAATGAATGGCATCATAGTGGATTGAGTTCAAAAGGGGAACCGATTTATGAAATTTGGAAACGAATCAATTAATCTTCCAGTTAAAATCAAAATAATTCAAATGAATAAACTTTTTGCAATCTTAATAACCCTTTTTATGGCAGCTTGTAGTAATAATCCAAATGAATCCGTTATTAAATACAAGACGATTGGCAGCATTGAACGAATGGACGGGTCAATTGATGCTATATTTAATGACGGAGTTTCCATTGAAATTATTTCGGAAGGACATGATTGGACCGAAGGCCCTGTTTGGATTGAAAGTGAAAAAATGTTATTGTATTCAGATATTCCTCCCAATAAAATTTTTAAATGGACAGAAGCGAAAGGCAAGGAATTGTATTTAACTCCTTCCGGTTATACGGGGACGGTAGCGCGTGGTGGTGAACCGGGGTCCAACGGATTAGTTTTAAACAAAGAAGGAAAATTGGTATTGTGCCAGCACGGCGATCGGCGCATGGCTTTAATGGATGCCGAATTAAAAGCACCTGCGGCTAAATTTATTTCATTGGCCGATAATTACCAGGGTAAGAAATTAAATAGCCCCAATGATGCGGTATTTCGCAGTAATGGAGATTTATTTTTTACAGATCCTCCCTACGGCCTGGCCAGTGATTCACTCAAAGAAATTCCTTTCCAGGGAGTATATAAAGTTACTAACGGTCAGGTAACGTTGCTAACTGATTCGATTACCCGACCAAATGGGATAGCATTCACGAATAATGAAAAATCTTTGCTTATTGCTAATTCAGATCCTGAAAAGGCATTTTGGTATTTGTTTGATATCGGACCCAATGATGTATTATCCAATGGCCGTATTATGCATGATGCAACAGCCTTGAGTAAATCTGGAGAAAAAGGGTTGCCCGATGGTTTGAAAGTTGATAAAATGGGGAATATTTTTGCCAGCGGCCCCGGGGGTGTTTTTATTTTTAACGCTGCGGGTAAACAAATTGGAAAACTTAAGATACCAGAAGCCTGTAGTAATATTGCACTCGCCGATGACGATAAAACGCTATTTATTACCGCCGATATGTATGTACTACGGGTGAAAATGCGGAAATAATCCAACCAAATCAATAACTGATTTCTGATAACCAATATCGAACTATTCATCTTCAAAATTAAAACAACTCTTTATGGCTGAAAAAAGACGTAGAATTGTACTTGCAGTGATGCTGTTGCTGTCGATTGTAAATTTCAATAGACTGTCGGGAAATGAATCCATCCGGGCGATTCAATTTTTGTCGATATTTATTATGGGTGCATTGGCTGGACTTTTACTTAACGAATTTATTATGCTGTTTAAAGCAAAAAGGAGTTGATATTTTTTTCTTCTTATGTGATGATAGTTGAGCTGATGGACTGCTAGCTCAGTTGGTTCAGAGCACTGCTTTGACAGAGCAGGGGTCATTGGTTCGAGTCCAATGCAGTCCACTTCTAATAGTTCATCCATTGAGCATTTGTTGAACATTTTACTTTTCATAGTTGGCAACACAATTTGTAATTATTAAGTATTAATTATTCTTCTATGATCAGCCGACGAGCATTAATTAAGCAAGCTGCGTGGTTACCAGCGTTCGTTGCAGGGCTTAGTAGTGATCTTTCTGAAGAGAAAAAGAAAAAAAGATTTCATATTGGTGCCTGTGATTGGAGTCTTGGAAAACGGTGTGATACTTCTGCTTTTGATATAGCAAAAAACATCGGCCTCGAGGGAATAATGATTGATTTGGGTACAGAGGAAAATGGTTTACCCCTTCGAAAGAAAGAAACTCAGGAGCTGTTTAAGCTGGCCTCTAAAGCCAGCGGTGTAAAAATTTCGAGTATTGCTATTGGTGAACTAAATAATATCCCTTATAAATCTGCACCACAAACTGAGCAATGGGTTTGGGATAGTGTAGATGTTGCCAAAAATCTTGGAGTGCCCGTGGTACTATTGGCATTTTTTTCAAAGAATGATTTGCGTAAAGATCAAGCAGGTACAAAAGAAGTGATTGAAAGATTAAAAAGAGTGGCACCACATGCAGAAAAGAATGGTATCATACTTGGAATTGAATCTTATTTGAGTGCCGATGAACATCTCGATATGATTGACAAAATTGGTTCTAATAATATAAAAGTTTATTATGATTTTAGAAATACGGCGGACGCAGGGTACGATACGATTGCAGAATTTAAGAAATTAGGCAAGGAAATGATTTGCGAAATGCATATGAAAGAAAATGGATTTTTATTAGGCAAAGGAACACTTGATTGGGAAGCTATTGGACGAGCCGTTTATGAATCTGGTTTTTATGGAGATGGCTGGATGCAGATAGAATGGGCCAAGCCAGATGTTTCAGAATTAATAGAGAGCTATCGTTATAATAAAGAACTTTTAACAAGAATATTTTCTAAAACAAGTTGAAATTATTATGCAGATGCCGTTACGTACCGCTTTATACAGCCTTTTTATAAGCATAATTATTTTAGGTATTCATTGTAAGTCGCCTGCTCCTGCGCCCAATGAAACAGGATTGTTTTTGCCAGATGATTTACAGGCTGAGCTTTGGGCCGAATCGCCGATGTTTTACAATCCCACAAATATGGATGTAGATTCGAAAGGAAGAATATGGGTTACGGAAGCTGTGAATTATAGAAATTTTAATAACGATTCAACCAAAAATTTTCATCACAAAAAAGGTGATCGGGTGATGATTTTGGAAGATACCGACCAGGATGGAAAGGCAGATACTGCAAAACTATTTGTGGAAGATATAGATCTTAGGTCACCGGTAGGCATAGCTGTAATTGGTAATAAAGTAGTTGTTTCCTGTTCACCCAATCTTATTGTTTATACCGATGAGAATGGAGACGATATTCCGGATAAAAAGGAAATACTTCTAACCGGCTTCGGGGGTTTTGATCACGATCATTCACTGCATGCAGTATATGCAGGATCAGATGGATATTGGTATTTTAATGTCGGCAATGCTGGTCCGCATATTGTTACCGATAAATCAGGATGGACACTCAGGTCTGGCAGTTTGTACACAGGAGGAACTCCTTACAATACGAAAAATGAAGGCAACTTAAAGAGTGATGATGGAAAAGTTTGGGTAGGGGGCTTAGCCCTTCGAATGAAACCTGATGGTACGGGGTTGAAAGTTATGGGGCATAATTTTCGAAACTCCTATGAAGTGATCCCTGATTCTTATGGAAATCTTTGGCAAAATGATAATGACGACCAGGTAGTAACATGCCGAACAAGTTGGTTAATGAATGGAGGTAATGCTGGTTATTTTAGTACGGATGGAACAAGGTATTGGCAGGCAGATCAACGGCCGGGTCAGGATATGTTTACAGCCCACTGGCACCAGGAAGACCCGGGAGTTATGCCAGCAGGCGATAATTCCGGTGCCGGAGCCCCAACTGGGATAACCATCAACGAGAGTAATTTATTAGGAGATCAATATCTTGGTTTGTTATTGAGTGCTGATGCCGGAAGAAATACAATTTTCGGTTATCACCCCTTCAAAGAAAAATCAGGATACAACCTGGGCAAACGATCCAATTTTATCAGTTCACTTTCTTCTGATAATGAAAATTATGTTTGGAACGATTCTGCAAATAACACACAGAAAGAAAAATGGTTTCGCCCTTCTGATGTAACGATGGGTACTGATGGTGCCATTTATATAGCCGATTGGTATGACCCGGTGGTGGGTGGCCATCAAATGAAAGATAGTACCGGGTATGGACGTATCTATCGGATTACACCAAAAAATAAGAAGCTGATTAACCCTAACATCGACCTTCGTACGATTGATGGGCAACTAACAGCTTTGAAAAGTCCGGCGATCAATGTACGTAATGCTGGCTTTGAAAAATTAAAACAACAGGGAGAGTCGGTTATTGAAAATGTAAAAGAATTATTAGGAGATGTAAATCCGTACATAAAAGCAAGAGCTATTTGGTTATTGGCAGAACTGGGTGATAAAGGAATTGCATCAGTAAACAATTTATTGAAGTCTGAAAATGAACTATTGCGGGTAACCGCATTTAAAGCATTGAAAGAATTATCGAATAGGAAAACGGATACTATTGGATTGCTAAATAATTTTTCCAGGGTTTATGCTGATCTACAGTCCAACCAATCGGCTTTTCTTCAAAGAGAAATCCTAAGCTCCCTTGTAGGGAAGAAATGCGATGAAAAATTTATTATTGGCATGGCTGCAAAATATAGCGGGCAGGATCCCTGGTATTTAGAAACACTCGGGCAGGTTATGGATGGTACAGACGCAGTGAGATCGAATTGGTATCATCAACTAAAAAAATTCAAATCAACCAATAGTGTAAACGGGAATGAAAGTAAGGATACATTGTTGATGGATTTTGCATGGCGACTACATCCTTCCAGTGCTATTAACGATATGCTTGGCTGGATTAATAATAATGGTTTACCCTTTATGACGAGGAATAGAATGATTACGGCCCTTGGGTTTATTAATGATAAAGCAGCCGCGAATGCCATGTTGGGCTTAACAAAATCTACTGATAAAGATGTTCGCGAACAGGCTATTTATTGGCTCTCTTTTCGCCAAAGCAACGATTGGTATAACCTGCTCAACTGGTCGAAGATTTCTTTGAATACGGGATATGAACGGAAGCTTGCTGCCATGAAAGTAAAGCGCCAGATAATTTTGGATGAGAGGCAATCGTTGGATGAACGAAAGTGGCGGGTGCAGGAAATGGCTGAGGACTCTACCGGGGGACAATTACTCATAGGGCTTGCAGCAGAAAAGAAATTACCCTCATTGCTTTTTCCTTTTGTTGAAGCAATCATTTTCAAAAATCCCGATGCATCGGTACGATTACAGGCAGGGAATTATTTTAAAAGACCAGGCACAAACAAATTCCTTTCCGTTGAACTAGTTTTGAAAGAACCCGGCGATGCGCTTGCAGGGAAGGAGGTATTCAGTAAGAGTTGTGTTACCTGCCATAAAGTGGGAGCAGAAGGAAATACGATTGGACCTAACCTTAGTTTTATCAATAAGAAATTTGATAAACAGTCTTTGTTGGATGCTATTATTAATCCCGATGCAGCTATTGTATTTGGTTATGAAGCCTGGCTAATAAATACAAAAGAGGGAGAATCGCTATATGGTTTTATCATGTCAGAAAATAAAAAAAATTTAGTGCTGAGAGATATTGCCGGGCAAAAACATACGGTTGCTGTCGATAAAATCAGTCTTAAACAAAAACAGGTAAAGAGCCTGATGCCTGATCCGGTTGCCAACGGCCTTGTAGAAAAAGATTTGTCAAATGTGTTGGCGTTTTTGATGAAGCAATAACCATTCGGTACTTTAATTCAACCTGTTTTAAGTTAAAGGCATTGGGTTTTATGTAATCGGGCGCATTGTACATCATATGAAAAAATTATGAAAATTATCTTCTGTTTGGTAGCAGGATTATTCATTATGAGTGCAGGTTATGCTCAGGATGAAATAAAGCAATTTATTGACAAAGGAATTGCTTTACACGATAAGGGCGATTATGATGGAGCCATTGCGCAATACAACGAGGCACTAAAATTAGATCCTGTCAATGCACAGGCATTGTATGAAAAGTCGTTTAGTCTTTTGAGTTTAAAAAAATATGACGAGGTTATTATTATTTTGAAACAGTTATTAAAGGACAGTAAAAGCGAAGAATATAGAAAATTGGCCTATATAAATTATGGTACCACTCTTGACAATATGGATGAAAAGAAAAAAGCCATTGAGGTGTACGAGCAAGGTATCAGGGAATTTCCTAAAAGTTATTTACTGCATTTTAATAAAGGGATTACTGAAACCGGAATGAATTTACCAGAGGAAGCATTAAAAAGTTTTGGAGAAGCTGTAATGTTGAATGGTTTGCATGCGTCTTCACACAATGCCCTTGCAAGGTTACAATACGATAAAAATAGAATTCCCGCAGTGCTTGCCTTCTTTACCTTTTTAGTAATCGAACCAACCAGTAAACGGTCCGAACAAAACCTTGAACTAATGAATAAACTTTTATACAAAGGAATTAGTAAGGGAGAAAACGGAAATGTTACGATTGCGATTGATGCAGACATGTTGGGAAAAAAGAAGAAAAACAAAGAAGATGATTTTAGTACTTCAGAATTTATGTTGTCATTATTAGGAGCAGACAACACCGTTGCTGACTCGATGGGGGCAAAAACAGAAGCCGATCGACTCGATTACAAAATGCAGATGCTGATCAATGTAATTAACGAACAGAAGAAGAAAGAAAAAGGCTTTTTTAAAAATTTTTACGTGCCCATGTTCGCTGAAATGAAAGAAAAGAATTTTGTAAAAACTGCTTGTTATATTGCATTGAGGTCAATGAACAATACAGACATGAATGGATGGTTGAAAGAACATGAGCAAGCAGTAGACGAATTCAATAGCTGGCTAAAAGGATATTGGACTAAATGGGATTGACAAGCATTCAGTCTCCATTCCCGAATCCACAGCTTCCCCACAACGTTCTATTCGAAGTAAAAAGTTCGCTGGTTTAAACTAACTTGCGGCCATGCAACAGTACCTTCATTTACTTCAGCATATCCTTGATACAGGTGTTCAGAAACACGATCGAACTGGTACAGGTACCATTAGTTGTTTTGGATACCAGTTAAGGTTTGATTTGAATAAAGGATTCCCTCTTGTTACTACAAAAAAAGTTCATATAAAAAGTATTATTCATGAACTGCTTTGGTTTCTTAAAGGGGAAACTAATATTAAATATTTAACTGAAAATGGAGTGGGTATCTGGAATGAATGGGCCGATGAAAACGGAGAATTGGGACCGGTATATGGTAAGCAATGGCGCAGTTGGGAAGGGGCCAATGGAAAAGTGGTTGACCAGGTGGCAGACCTTATTACTCAATTGAAAAAAAATCCTGACAGCCGTCGTTTAATTATTAGTGCATGGAATGTTACTGAACTACCCGAAATGGCTTTAATGCCCTGCCATGCATTGTTTCAATTTTATGTAGCCGATGGAAAATTAAGTTGCCAGTTGTATCAGCGAAGTGCAGATGTTTTTTTAGGAGTTCCTTTTAATATTGCTTCTTATGCCCTGTTAACAATGATGATTGCACAGGTATGCGATTTACAAGTTGGCGAATTCATTCATACGTTCGGAGACGTTCATATTTATAACAATCATATCGAACAGGTAAAATTGCAGTTGAGCCGTTCTGCTTATCAATCACCTGTAATGAAATTGAATCCAGTCGTAAAAGATATTTTCAGTTTTACCTTCGAAGATTTTACATTGGAAAATTATCAAAGTCACCCAGCCATTAAAGCGCCGGTAGCAGTATAAAATGCAAGCTGCAGAAAGCGAAGAATAGAAAATAAGTTCAACTAAATGTAATTTTCAGGAATATTTTTTATTGAATCTTTTGAATTAATAGAGATCGTTATTATTAATAATTATTTATTTTTTATTTCCATGATTCTTTCTGCCGTTGTAGCTGCCTCTACGAATAACGTTATCGGAAAAGATAATCAGCTTCTTTGGCGCTTACCAAACGATATGAAGTTTTTCAAAAATACTACCTGGGGAATGCCGGTTATTATGGGTAGAAAAACATTTGAATCGCTGGGGAAACCGCTGACTGGCAGAACCAATATTGTAATTACCCGGCAAACCGAATTTAAGGCAGAAGGAATAAAAGTAGTACAGCAATTAGACGAGGCAATGAAATTGGCTACTGATGCAGATGCTAAAGAAGCCTTCATTATTGGAGGAGGAGAAATTTATAAACAAACCTTTGGACTCATCCATCGTATTTATATTACCAGGGTACATACAATAGTAGAAGGAGATACTTTTTTCCCGGATATTGATGCAAATAATTGGGAATCACTTTCTCAATTGGACTTTGAAGCCGACGAGAAACATCAATATGATTATTGTTTTCAGGTATGGGAGCGAAGGAAAGAATAAGGATTAGAAACCGCTTAAATATCGTACAGCATTATCGTTTATTGATCATTTATATTTTTCCATTTTCATTTTATCATTATCGGTGTATCCAAATTTTCAACTTGCCTTCAATTATCTTCGCTACTATTTGACCTCCTCCAACGGTAAAGGGCATGGCGTTCATTCGCCCTTTGTGTTTGATTTTATTGCACAGGTATTAAATAGTAAAAAACATTACTATGCCTATGAAACGGTAGAGGCTTTACGGGAAAAATTGAAACTTGATAAAGAAGTTCTTTTAATAAACGATTTAGGAGCAGGATCGGTTGTTTCGGCTGGCGACCAGCGCAGTATTGCTTCCATTGCGAATATTGCCGCTAAGCCAAAAAAATACGGACAATTATTATTTAGAATCGCAAATTATTATCAACCCGATACAATTCTTGAATTAGGTACGTCGCTGGGTATAACTACCAGTTACCTGGCATTGGGTAACCAGCACGCGAATATTATAACCCTAGAAGGATCTGTATCTATTGCAGAAATAGCACTTGAAAATTTTAAAACACTTCAATTAAAAAATACCCGGCTGGTCCAGGGGAACTTTGATGATACATTGAAGAAAGTATTAACAGCACTTTCATCGGTGAGTATGGTTTTTGTAGATGGTAATCATAGGAAAGAGCCCACCCTGCGTTATTTTGATCAGTTGCTTCCTTTTCTTAACAAAGAATCCGTAATTGTGTTCGATGATATCCATTGGAGCAGCGAAATGACGGCGGCGTGGAAAATCATCAGCAATCATCCTAAAACAATGCTAACCATCGACCTTTTTTTTATTGGGCTGGTCTTTTTTAATCCTGCTTTTAAAGTAAAGCAGAATTTTAGTATAAGGTTTTAAATTGGTTAACTTCGCGGTTCCGTTGTCTGGCGGCATAGTATTTTTTTATTAAAAGCGTTCGAATCTACTTATGACGATTGGTATATTGAAAGAACCATCCTTTGAAACAAGGGTATCTTTATTACCCGATGCGGTTGCAGCCCTTTCCAAAAAGGGAATAAAAATTCTGGTTGAAACAAATGCTGGTTCTAAAACCTTTTCTAACGACGAAGATTACATTAAGGCGGGTGCAACCATTGCCAGCGATCTTGAAATAGTAAATAGCTCCGATATTATTCTAAGTATTCAATTACCCGTTCAAAAAATATCGCCCGATAAAATATTGATTGGCGTTTATCAACCTTTATACAATGGTGCCTTGATGAATGAATGGGCCATTCAAGGCATCACCAGTTTTAGTTTAGATATGTTACCGCGTACCACCCGTGCGCAAAGTATGGATGTATTAAGTAGCCAGGCGAATATAGCAGGATACAAAGCAGTATTGCTGGCAGCAAATATATATTGCCGGTATTTCCCAATGTTTATGACAGCAGCAGGGAGTATTACACCTGCTAAATTATTAATATTAGGCGCTGGTGTTGCAGGATTGCAGGCAATTGCTACTGCAAAAAGATTGGGCTGTGTAGTAGAAGTATTCGATACCAGGCCCGCCGTTAAAGAAGAAGTAATGAGTTTAGGTGCAAAATTTGTAGAAGTGGAAGGGGCCGCTGATGCAACTAAGGCTGGTGGTTATGCAGTAGAACAATCCATAGAATTTCAACAAAAACAAAAAGCTAAAATTGCTGAAAGTATTGCTAAAGCAGATATCGTAATAACTACCGCACAGATACCAGGAAAGAAAGCTCCTCTATTAATTACAACAGAAATGATTCGTGCAATGCGAAAAGGAAGTATAATTATAGATATTGCATCCGCTACCGGAGGTAATACCGAACTCACAAAAGATAATGAAACGATTATAGAAAATGGAGTAACCATTGTTGGTAATTCCGCATTGGCCGCTACTGTTCCATCCGATGCCAGTAAACTATATGGAAAGAATGTTTTGAATTTTTTACAGTTGATTACCGACAAAGAAAGCAACCTCAACTTAAATTGGGAAGATGATTTAGTGAAAGGAAGTTGTATCACACATAAGGGAGAATTGATCAATGAAAGAGTCAGGAATTTGTAATTTATAGTTTCTAGTTTGTGGTTTATTGTTGTTGGGGGTTGAAAAACCAGAAGGGGTTGGCGAAAATGTTTTTTTGAATTTTTGAATAGATTATTCTTGGTCCTACCGTCTTTTCGAATAAACAAATAATTATGGAATCAATATTGAACTGGATCAGTCATCATCAGCAAATGATCTATATCGTTATACTGATGATTTTTGTGGGCATAGAAATCATCGGGCGTGTTCCCAGCGTATTACATACCCCGCTGATGAGTGGGGCCAATGCTATTCATGGAGTAGTTATTATTGGTGCTATCATTGTGATGGGCAAAGCGACTCCTGATAATTATGTTGCGCTGATTTTAGGATTTATTGCAGTGATACTCGGAACCTTAAATGTAGTAGGAGGATTTGTAGTTACCGATAGAATGCTGGAAATGTTCAAGAAAAAGAAGGCCCCCTAAATCCCCCGAAGGGGGACTTTAGTAACAGCGTGATTAATTAATAAGTAACTATCTAAAACAATAATTCACGTACTGCTCACCGTATGGTGGTTAGTAAAATTTTCGTCAATTGGCGGAGAACTTTGGAGGGAGTATTATGGAACTAAACATACTTACAATTTGCTATTTAATTGGTTCAGTCACTTTTATATTGGGTTTGAAAATGCTTTCCAATCCGGCAACTGCCCGAAAAGGAAATTTAATTGCCGCAGCCGGAATGATCATTGCTATTCTCGGAACTATTTTTTTATATAAGGACGAGGAAGGAAATAAGCTCGGTAATTATGAATGGATATTTGGAGGGTTGATTATAGGAACCATTGTAGGAACATTGGCTGCAAGAAAAGTGAAGATGACGGCAATGCCTGAAATGGTGAGTTTATTTAATGGAATGGGTGGAGCTTGTGCTGCTTTAATTTCATTGGTAGAGTTTAATCATCTTGTAAAAGGTTTCAATCCCGAATCCTATGCAGCGAATGGGTACCAGTATTTTTCTGCACTGAGCGGAACAACACTATTAATAATATTATTGGGTTTAATTATTGGTTCAATATCTTTTGCAGGAAGTATGATCGCCTGGGGGAAATTGAATGGCAAAGTAAAAGATTTTGCATTTCCCGGCCAGCATATCATCAACCTGGTACTGTTGGCTATTATTGTTGGATTGGCGTTTATGATTATCGTGCTAAGGCCAGAGGAAACGATACTTTTCTTCTATATTATTTTTGTACTTTCTCTTTTGTATGGAGTATTTTTTGTTTTTCCCATAGGCGGTGCCGATATGCCGGTGGTCATTTCATTATTGAATTCTTTTACCGGGGTAGCTGCTGCGTGTGGTGGGTTTTTATACGATAACAAAGTGATGTTAACGGGGGGGATATTGGTGGGCGCTGCAGGAACACTGTTAACTATATTAATGTGTAAGGCAATGAACCGTTCTTTGAAGAATGTACTGATCGGTTCTTTTGGAGGAGCAAAAGCAGGAACAGCAGTTGGTTCGAAAGATCAGGGTCATTACAAAGAAATAAGTATCAGCGATTCGGCAGTGGTAATGAGTTATGCCACCAAAGTTATGATTGTTCCCGGTTATGGATTGGCGGTAGCCCAGGCCCAGCATATTTGCCATGAATTGGAAGAGATGCTAAATGAAAAAGGAGTAGAAGTTAAATATGCTATTCACCCGGTGGCGGGCCGAATGCCGGGGCATATGAATGTGTTATTGGCAGAAGCAGATGTGAGTTATGATAAACTCCTTGAAATGGAAGATGCCAATGATGAATTTAAAACCACAGACGTAGTATTGATATTGGGAGCTAATGATGTAGTAAATCCGGCTGCTAAAAGCGATCCGGCTTCACCAATTTATGGTATGCCAATTTTAGATGTGGAGTTGGCTAAAACTGTAATTGTAAATAAGCGGAGTATGAAACCGGGTTATGCTGGAATAGAAAATGATTTATTCTTTCGGCCTAAAACATCGATGTTGTTTGGGGATGCGAAAAAAGTGTTACAGAATTTGGTAAGTGAAATAAAAAGTATTTAGAGTTTTTAGTTTATGGTTTATAGTTTTTCCCGTGCAAATTCCTTCACAACTTATTCGATCGCTGATAGGGTTAAAAGGATTTAACCAGCAGTCTTTTCAAGAAGTACATACTTCCGGAGAGCAGGTTACTTCTATTCGGTTTAATCCGCTGAAAAATTCAATAGTGAATAATGAATGGGTAATAAAGAAGAACTTTTCAATGACCGATGAACGACTCCAGACTCCCGGCTCCCAACTTCAGCCTCCCGACACTTTGCTCCCGGCTCCGCACTCCTTGCATCTGGCTATTGGCTCCCGCCTCCTCACTCCCGGCTCCTTACTCCCGACTCTTTCCCCCGTTCCCTGGTCCTCAAAAGGTTTTTATCTTAACCATCGCCCCTCTTTCACTTTTGATCCTCTTCTTCATGCAGGTTGTTATTATGTGCAGGAAGCGTCGAGTATGTTTCTGGAAGAAGCATTCAAACAAACGGTAGATACCAGCACCGACTTAAAAATATTGGATCTATGTGCTGCTCCTGGTGGTAAGTCTGCGTTATTGCAATCTATTATTACACCCTCGAGTTTACTTGTAAGTAATGATGTAATTAAATCACGATCAGGGATACTTGAAGAAACGATGACCAAGTGGGGAGGTGCTAATGTAATTGTTACTAATAATGATCCAAAGGATTTTGCAAGACTTGAAAATTTTTTTGATGCAGTAGTGGTGGATGCACCTTGCAGCGGAAGTGGATTATTTCGGAAGGATCCTTCCGCTATCGACGAATGGAGCGGGCAAAATGTTCAGCTCTGTAGTCAACGGCAACAACGCATATTGGCAGATGTATGGCCCGCATTAAAGAAAGATGGTATCTTAATTTATTCAACCTGTTCTTATTCGAAGGAAGAGGATGAAGATATTCTTGATTGGGTAACGGAGAACCTGCCGGCAGTTCCTTGTAAACTTTCAATGAACGTTGAATGGGGTATTGTAGAAACAGTTTCTGAAAAACATGGTATTCCCGGATATCGGTTTTGGCCCGATCAGGTAAAAGGTGAAGGATTCTTTATTGCCTGTTTCCGGAAAATGGATGGAGGTGATTATTCACAAAGGATTGCTAAAAAATATAAAATCGAATTGCTTAATAAATCAGAAGAAGCGCTGATTTTTCCCTGGTTAAAAAAGGATATACCTGTTCAACTGATTAAATTTTCAGAAAGTATTTTAGCATTACCCCGTGGAATTGATCATGATTTCCTTTTACTAACGATGCATTCCTTTTATATACGGCAGGCGGGTATTCGTATTGGTAAAATCGCCGGAAAGGATTTAATTCCGGATCAAGCGTTAGCAGTAAGTAATTTAATCAATGAAGAACTTGTTGCAGTATCGTTAAATCATCAGCAAGCAATACAATATTTGCGGCGCGAAGAAGTTCAGGTAAACAATAGCAATTCAATTGAAGGCAGGAGCGGGATTAAACGACAAGGCTGGACGCTGGTAAAGTATGAAGGCATTAACCTCGGCTGGATAAAAATATTACAAAACCGAATTAATAATTATTATCCCAAGGAATGGAGGATTTTAAAGAAATGAGGAACGTTAATAATTGTACTTAAACTATACCAAAGGATAGTGTTTATAGCTGAATCGAATGGGGCGTGTATAAGGGAGTGACACAACAGGCGGGGATAGTAGCAACACCGCTGGTTACCTAAAAAAAAATCGTCATCTTTGTATCAATATTGAAATTGGATCGTTATGTTAAGAATCAAAACATGCCTGGTTATATTATTTATAGTTGGTAGTTCAACTATACATGCCCAAACCAAAATACAGATACAAGGCAGTTCTCCCAATCTGTATTTAATTCATACGGTAGCTGCAAAAGAGAATTGGTATAGTATTGGGCGGATCTATAATCAAAGTCCCAAAGAAATTGCTCCTTTTAACAATACTGCAATGGATAAGCCATTGGCTATCGGTCAAAAAATTAAAATCCCATTGACAGCAATAAATTTTTCGCAGGATGGTAAGCGTTCCGGCGATGAAGTTTTTGTTCCACTCTATCATACTGTGCAGGATAAAGAATGGATGTTTCGGATCAGCACTATTTATAATAAGGTGCCGGCAGAAAGTATTGAAAAATGGAATAGTATTCGTAACGATCAGTTGAAGCCCGGTATGCAATTGGTGGTTGGTTATTTAAAAGTAAAAGAAGTACAATCTGCCCTTGCTGCAAATGGATCTTCCACTATTAAAGTTGTTACGGCTCCGCCGGTTGTTGCAAAAGAAATTAAACCAGTTGAAGAAACTGAAAAAAAGGTTCCATCGGGAATGGCAAAAGTTGAACCTATAAAAGCAGAGATAAAGGAGGAGCCTGTCAAAATTGAAGAGCAACCCAAAAAAGAAGAAACAAAAACAACAGACGTACAGCCTGTTTCCGTGGGCGGACCATCCAATCATAAAGGAGGCGCTTTCAAAAAGATTTACGGTGAAACAGGTAATGCTACAACAGGTAATGCAGGTATTTTCAGAAGCACCAGTGGTTGGAATGACGGTAAGTATTATGCGCTTATGAATAATGTGCCGGTAGGTACAATTGTGAAAGTAAGTTTTTCTTCTACCAATAAATCTGTTTACGCAAAAGTATTGGGGCAATTGCCCGAAATGAAGGAGAGCCAGGGACTAACACTGCGTATAAGTGATGCCGCAGCATCGGAATTAGGTGTAAGTCTTAATAAGTTTTATGTAGATGTAAAATATTAAAAAATCATTGTTGTCCGGCTAAGATCATCCTAATATTATTTAAAGCCTTTTGCAGAGCGGGTTCTGGCCCCCTCTCCGCGAGGAGAGGGTTGGGGTGAGGCGATACTTACAAATGAAGCATTTAACTTATTTAGTCGGACAACAATATTAAAAAATAGTAAAAGGAGTTATTCTTCTCTTATTTTCTTTTTTTCTTTTTGGGCCCATACATTTTTTCCAGGTTCATAATTTCTACTTTCCTGAACTCAATGGGGTGACTTTCACTTTGAAGAGAGATATACCCCGAGGAAAGTAATTGCCCGTCTTTCTTAAATGCAGGGTCATAGTTGTTAACGACGCCACCACCAATCTGCGGTTTTGTATAAGTAAGAACGGTATCGCCATTTACAATATGTTTAATAATTGAATCGCCTAACACCAATACCTCAGCGCGTACCCATTCTTCACCGCGATAGGTTTTGGAGCTGGAGTTGATGCAATGGGAAGTAAACAGCGTATCATTCATTTCTACATTTGTTCCGGGTGTACAAAGATTGCAGGTAGATCGTTGACCAGTTGAATCGCCTCCTAATAATTGTACTTCAATAGAAATTGGGAAGTCTTGATCTTTTAACATAGAACCGGGTGGCTGGCAATGTACCATGATGCCGCTATTTTTATAGGCCCAGTCAGGTCCGCCTGCTACCTGCTTTCCTACAAAGCGATATTCGACGGCAATAAGATAATAGGAGTAAGGTGTTTTATAAAAGATATGACCGAACTGTTCATTGAATTGTTCGTACTGATCGTAGGATACCTGCATTTTTTTATCCTGCACTCGAAAAGTATTTCCAACATTATCATTGAGGGAATGGCCCCTGATCTTTACATTCCACCCATTAAGATTTTTTCCGTTAAATAATTGTTTCCATTTTCCACCCGTTTGAGAATGGGCAGCAGTAACAATAAAAAGGAAGGTTGCCATTACTAAATATTTCATATAATTTTTTTATTCAAATCGATAACCACGTAAAAAATCTTCGATAGTCATTTTCTTTTTTCCTTCCAGTTGAAGTTCCTTTACGGATATATATCCATCGGAACATTTAAATTTTAGAAATGTTTTTGAATCGGTCGTGAAAGATCCTTCACCTTCGTTTGTTGAATTATATTGGATCAGCTCTTTTTCGCTTCTATATATTTTCAACATTTTTGAATTCAAATAGGTGAATGCACCTGGAAAAGGCGAGAGGCCACGAATTAGGTTATGTATGTCGGAGCAGGTTTTATGAAAGTCGATCTTGCCGGTTTCTGAAACTATTTTCGGAGCATGTTTGATTTCACACTCGTGAATAGTGCTGTTGGATTGAGGAACCTCATTGATGCTTTCATTCACTAAACCCTGAATCGTTTTTACTAAAAGGTTGGCTCCAATTTCTTTCATTCGGTCGTGTACTTCACCAGCGGCTTCATATTCTCCAATGGAAAGTCGTTCCTGCAATAATATGTCGCCCGTATCAATTTCATGTTTTAGTTTAAAGGTGGTTACACCTGTTTCTAATTCTCCATTAATAATAGCCCAGTTAATTGGAGCCGCTCCTCTGTATTGAGGCAATAGCGATCCATGTAAATTGAGTGTACCCATGGGCGGCATATTCCAAACTACTTCGGGCAACATTCGAAAGGCAACAACGATTTGTAAATCGGCATTCAATGATTTTAAGGTTGTAAGAAATTCCGGGTTCTTTAATTTATTAGGCTGAAGTACGGTGAGGTGATGTTCAACAGCATATTTTTTTACAGCGCTTTCGGTCATCTTCATACCCCTGCCTGCAGGTTTATCAGGCGCAGTAATAACTCCCACAATTGTACAACCAGCTTTTAGTAAAGCATCCAGAGAGGCTACTGCAAATTCGGGAGTGCCCATAAAAACAATTCGAAGCGATGATATTGACATAGTAAAATAATGGATTAGTCTTTTTTTTGGTTTACTATATATTCAATCATTGAATATAATAAAAGTAAAATTCGGCTGAAGAAATAATTTATATTGCTAAAACAAAGGTTGTTCCTGTGTTGTTGCCTGGAGCAATGGATATATTACATTTAATGGCTTTTGCCAAATCTCTTATGATATGCAAGCCCAGACCGTGTTTGGTTCCGACAAGGGCAGTTTCATCAAATAATGATTTTGCCTGCTCGGTATTTATTCCTGGTCCATTATCAGTAATAGATAAATAGAGTTTATCATGTTGTTTCCATGCTTTCCATTCTATAGTAGGATTGGTGGATTGATGCAATGCTTTAATGGCATTGGCGGTTAGGTTTTGCATAATGGTTTGCAAATAATGTTTATCTGTTTGAATCGAAATAGCGTCTTCATCTAAAAAAATAAAATTAATCGTTGATCGGTCGGAGAAAAAATTCTTTAAATAAGTAAACAAAGCACTTGCAGGCACTAATGTTTCATCGGGTTTAAAATTCTCCATCTGTCCTTTACTCCACAATAACATTCCTTCCATTGTTTCCAATAATGATTGGGCGGAGCTTGATATTTTTTCTTCTCTTGCCGATATTTGTTGTGTATTGAGTATGCCCGGGTTTCTTTTTTGTAATTGTAAAAAATTTATCAGGCTGGCAACCGGGCTTCTGAGATCATGGCTTAATATACCAAAAAACTTTGCTTTTACTTTATTGGCTTCGTCGAGTTCGTTATTTAATTGAATAAGCGTAGTATTTGTTTTTTTTCTCGTTCTGCTTTGGTAAAAAAATAAACATCCGGTAGTTGCTAAAAATGCAATGGCAGCAATCATCAACCATAATTTTTTATTCTGATTCTCCAGTTGCAGGCTTTTATTTTCGATTTCTTTATTTCTGATATCTATTTCTTTTTGACTTTCAATGGCCGCAATTTTATTTTTGCTTTCCTGTGAATAAAGAGAATCGTTAAGCTGGTAAAATTCTTTAAAACTTAGGAGTGCTCTTTTATAGTCTTTATTTATTTCCTGCAGTTCAGAAAGGTTGCCTGTAAAATGCGCATAGTAGGAAATGTTACCTGTTTGTTTGCATAAATCAATGGCCTTTGTTAAATAATAACTTGCTTTGTCTAATAATTCATTTTTTGTGGCTGGAATAATGCCGCCGGGTTTTACCTTATGTAAGGTATCATAACGCGCTATATCAAGGTAAGCAACGCCTATATTTCCGGTATTGGCGATAGCTATTGGGTTTTCGGGGCTTAAAGCATCCCATATTTTTTGCGCTTGTAATTTATATTCCAGATTTTTTCTATAGTCCCTGATCATAATTGAGTAATTACTTAATACGGTAGCAACACCAACGTTATTTTCCGATTGCCCATAATAATCTTTCGCTTTTAGAAAGTACTGTTCGGCTTTTGTGCTATCACCAATTAATAAATATTCAGTCGCTATTCTTGAAAAACTGTTGGCTGTGTTATCTGTACTATTTTCTTTTTCCTGCAGTGCTACAGCTTTAAAGAAATACTCCAATGCTTTTTCATGATTACTTTGGTCAGAATAGATTATTCCGATATTGCTATTGCTTATGGCTATTAATCCGTTGTTTTTTATATTTTCTGCAAGCTTAATTGATTTTAAAAAATACTCAATTGCAATGACTGACATCGATTGCCGTTGGTAGGCAGCACCAATATTATTGAGCATGCTTGCCATATTCGTGTAATCGCTGTTTTTTTCATGAACAGCATAAGCTTTTTGATACAATTCGATTGCTTTTTTGTACTCACCTTTATCAACATACAATTGTCCTTTAATGCTGGTGAAAACGGCTACCCCTTTGGCCCACTTCATTTGAGTAACGTGTGTAAGCCCTGTTTCAGCAGTTTTCATTGCCTGGATCGGATCAATCAACATATAATTCTCGGCGATCGATTTATATAACCTTGCTTTAATGGTATCGTTTTTCGCAAATGGTATTTGTTTGGTAAGTGAATCGATTAAAGCCTGCCCGTGTTGTTGAGCAAGTAGATTGAATGATCCGGCCAGCAGAATTGCCAAATAGGTTATTCGTTTCGAATTTTTAGGAATAAGGTTTTGCATATAAATCAATACAAGATAAAATTATGTTTGCACAAGTTTTTTTATAACTTCTTTTCAACTCATAGTCCTTTCAATGCTTCTTTAAATCTTCTGCCCACCGGTAAGGTAATATCCTTTACCACTAATTCACCGGAAGCTATTTTTTGTATATAATTTTTTTGCACCGCATAGCTTCTGTGAATACGAATAAAACTGCTGAATGCTTTTTCTTTGATCAGGCTTCCTAAAGGAGAAAGGACGGAATATTTCCGATGTGCCGTAACAATGCCTGTATAATCTTTTAATGCTTCGAGGTAGATGATTTCATGAAGTTGAAGTTTTACCTGGTCATATCCATCTTTAATAAAGATTGTATCGGCCCCCAAATTATGGCTGAGTAAATCTGCTTTTTCGCGAATGCTGAAATAATTCTTTAAACGTTCCATTGCTTTTGAAAAGCGCTCCGGACTAAATGGTTTTACTAAAAAGTCGAGTGCGGCCATTTCAAAACCCTCCACGGCATAATCGGGATAAGCAGTTATAAAAATACAGGCAGGTATATCAATTAATTTTTTTCTTAGTTCCAATCCAGTCATTTCATCCATGTCGATATCTAAAAACAATGCATCAGGCGCTTGCTTTTCGGCAAATGAGAGCGCTTGTAAAGGCGAGTTAAAAGATCCAATGACCTCCAGAAAGGGATAGTCGTTTATAAAAGATAAGGTAGTAAGGATGTCAATGTTATCATCATCCACCACTAAACAGGCGATTTTTTTTGTTAGCAACCTAATAGATTATTGTTTAAAAAGCTATATCAAATATAGTTTATAATAGGTGAAAAGTAGTTAATCGATTTGTTTAGTAGTTAAGCGATTTCCCCTTTATCGGGACAATGTATGCCTGTATGTTTGTTCTCGAAATACAAAAAACCTTCGAATTATGAAAAAAAACAACTTAGTATTCACCTTACTCTTTTTTGCCGGCATTTTTATTTTTGGAAGCTGTAAAAAAAATGTAATTGAAAACCCAGGGCCGGGCCCCAGCGGAGTTAATCATCCAAACTTTATTTGCCTCGATAACAGCCCTGCAAACCCCAGTAAGTTTACCATTTTCGATCTTGACCACGATGACAATAAGGATAAAAAATATTTTAGTGTTGTGGTATTGCCCAACGCAAATGAATATTTGGATAGTAGTCAGGTAATAGAAACTACTAAGCCAATAGATAATCTTGCTCTCAACTGGCCCGCACAAATCAAGAGTGCAGCCTTTTGCCAAAGTGGAAGTTCAAGAAGTATTTTGATTGACGCTAAAAACTATGTTAGCTATAGCAAAGGAGACCCCTGGGAGTATGGGCCAATTACAACCAATACAAATCTATATCAGAAGTTAAACGACCCAATATACGCCTCTTCAAAAGCAGGACAAAAACCCTATGGCAACAATTTTTTCAGTACGATTTATAATTCACAAAAAGATAATGGAGTTTACCTGAGACAATTCAGAGACATCACGTATTATTTTAAAGATGGAGTATATACCGATAATGCTCCGAACGGTGGACTAAAATCATTGGATGGGTTATTTCCGGGTGCAACGGCCATTAACTGGCGAAGTATAGACCAGGTGGCTACAGTAGAATTTGAAAGAATAAATACGTTCAACAGATATTATACTAAATACTTCTATTTCGATTGGACTAACTGGAAGTACTACACCGTAACCGAAACCGAACTATCAAAAGATCTTTCTGGTAAATTTTATATTAGCTGGGTGGTTAAATCGTACAGCCTGAATAGTTTTTGTAAGTGGCCCGCTGGATGGGGCAAAAAATAAATGAAATCATTTCAAAGGCATCATCATAAATAAACCTACAATGAAAAAATATTATATAACAACCTTCTGCCTTTTACTTGTTTGCGTTAACGCATTTTCGCAGGGCAATAATGGAAGCAAAGTGGAGCGAACTGTTCAAAAAGTAGAAAACACTGTAAACAGGGTAAAAACGTTGATTGAAGTATTTCAACCTTATTTACTAAAAGCAAAAGAGTTATTCGGACAGGGAAAGCAACTGGTAACCGAGGTGAAAACAACTATGAAATCTGCTCGAGGTAATAAGAACAACAGCAATGACGTGCCTGCTACCTATAATGCAAGTACAAACAATACTAACAGCAATGTTTACGACCCTGGTAATGCGTCTTCGAATAACAGTAATTCCAGCAATAGTAATACTAATGAAACTTCTGGCTACATACCTCCCGGCAGCAGCAATAACAATACTGGCTCTAATAATTCTACCAGCAGCAATAATAATAATAATAGCAACGGTAATCAGAATTCACCCTATGGTATCTATGAAAATTATAGTCCCAAACAATACTTGCCCATTAACAACGAAGCTTCGATTAATAACGATGGATCAGGCAATTGGGGTAACCAGAGCAACGGACTCTATGGTAATTGTTTGGATGTACTAACAGGAACCATTATGGGAATGGGGGAAGCGGAAGATAATCCTAATAGTATTGACCTTATGTTTTTCGCTCCTTCCGATGGACAAAATACCTATGTGCTGATGACGCCCTCTTTTGCAAAAAATAATGGCACTGCCACGTACATGACACAACATGCAAGTGATGCCGTTAACAAATGGAAAGACGTAACCGAAAGTGAAGTAGCATTAACGCGGCTTACCATTTCCCAATTTGAAAAAATTCAAAACAACAGCCAGATAAGCAGTGCTGTAAAAAATGCGGTTAACTATGCGGGTTGGTACACCAGTGTGGGCAATAAGCTGGAAGGGCAGGTATTTGCAGTAAAAGTAGAACAGGAAAACAGAACCGTATATGCATTGGTGGCTATCGTGAAGCATTTTGGTACGAGTGGCAGCAATGGCTATCTAAAAATAAAAGTAAAATCACAGGGTATCGACAATAATGGCGATGGGTACGCCGATCCAAACGCATACATCAGATAAACCTATCACTATAAAATTAAAAAAGATGAAAAAGAGCTCATTTATAATAGTAATCGCTATTTTATTTTTATCCTTAACTATAAAGGCCCAGGGAATAAAAATGACCAGCAAAGTAATGATGGGTGGTGGTGCCACGGCTCCCGTTAGCAGTATGATTGCAGAGGGCGAATATTTTATTAAGTTAAATGAAACCGGAAAATACCTGGCCGTCGAAGGGGGTAGCCCCGACAATGGTGCAAGGATTGTGCAATGGGATTTTGCCAACCAGGATAATCATAAATTTTTAATATCCAGAAGTAATGACGGAAGTTATTTTATAAAAGCCCTGCATAGCAACCGTTATTTAAATGTTGCGGAACAATCGCTGGCCGATGGTGCAGTTATTGTTCAGTGGGATTTTGTTGAACAGGATAATTTAAAATGGAGCTTTTATTACGATGCTGCTTCAGGAAGCTATAGGATCAGGAACAAACAAAGTGGCAAAGAATTAAAATTGCAGAGCGGTACTACCAACCCTATGAATGGAGCACTGCTCGCCATTAACGGTAATGGGGCTGCACAAACTTTTTTATTGCAGCCTGCTACCCAATTGAAAAACACCCTTACGTCGGTAAGCCCCAATAAACCAGAGCGGAAAAAAATTCTACAAACCAGTAATATAAATAGTGTATCGTTAAGAGTGGCAGAGGGTACTACAGTTGTTCGATATATAGATCCTTCTGGTCCGCAAAGAATGAAACAGGGCGATTTCAAAAAGGAAATTAGTTCAGTTCAAAAGGGTGAAACCTGCGAAACAAAAACGGCAAGGATAGATATGGAAACTAAAGATTTCGTTCCTGTTACTGCCAGCAGGTATTTAGAATACAATGCACCAGGATTGATTTATGATGTCAGGAGGTTTTATAGCGGTGATTATACCAACAGGCAGGAGTTTCCCAATGGAGAAACCAGGAACCCGATTACGATTGCTACAACAGTAAGAAATACCAATAGGAAAATTACTGAAACGGTGGACGTTCCCACTAAGAATAATATTAATCAGGCTATCACAAATTTGCAGAGTGGTTATAGTTTAGATCCATTGCAAACGGTTAATCAAACAATGATCTATAGAAGTTCTTATGTTCAAAGTAATACGGAAATGCAAATGAAGGTAGGAGCGTCGGGGCATTATTTGTTGGCAAATTTCGCTGCAACCATGGAAATGGGAAATACAAAAGAAACGAAAACATTTTATATTGAAGCAGAAAAAGAATTGTTCACCTTGTCGACCGATAAACCGGAAACAGGTTTTTTTAGTGCTGATATTCCAAACATCGGCGAACTGGGTTATATATCCTCTGTATCCTACGGAGTAAAAATAATTGGCAAAATAGAAGTTGAAAATTCTGAAAAAAGCCTCGGCGGCAGTTTTATGGGAATGGTTAACGCCGGTTTTGCCAGCGCCCGTTTTGATTTTGCAGCTTTATCTAAGGAAGCACATCAAAATGTAAAATGCTTTTTTTATGTGGTTGGTGGAAGGAGCGAAACGGTTACAGGTGTAGATTTGGGTGACGTATATTATAAGATAAACCAAATACTGGCAGGAGTGAATTATAAAACCTGTATGCCTATACGATTAGAATTCAGGTCGCTCACAACAGGCAGCCCGATTACCTTTAAAGACGTTACTAATAATTTTGTATACGATGTATGTACACCTAAAGCCATACAGGATGCTAATAAAAATCTTACCATCAACATCAATAGTTTAGCCCCTATTGGTACGGATATAGAAATGTATGGTGATGTATGGGCTGAAGTATGGAGCCCAACTTATGGTGATTTGAAAAGATACAGAACTACAAATAACCTGCTATTTTCTCTTAGGAAAGATGTGCATTTGGAGATGGATCAACTGGCAAAATATTCCTATAATTTACCCGCTATAAAATATGTTGATATACCTGCCAATTTTTTAGCCGACGCTGAGATACATATTTACTACAATGTAATAGACTACAATACAATAGGAGAAGATGATAAGCTAAGGCTACGCGGGGGTGAAGTCTTTGTTGTGAAATATCTCAATCTCCCCGGAGCTAATGTACCGGTGGAAGCCTATTACAGATCGGTTATTCCAGTAAAAGATTTATTAGGTGGGTTCATGAAAAATAGTTTTTTTGATTTGGTAGATGGTGACGGAGTAACTATTGGACTTTCTTGTCAGCTTGGTGTGCAAATGCCAGATAAATAAGCAGGCTTTAGTAAAGCCAATGATAAATGCAACGTGCGATCATCCATTTACTAATTTTAAAAATAAAAACAGTAATGAAACAATCACTTTTCTTGTTATTTTTTTTAATGGGCAAATTGTCCTTTGCACAAAATATTGGAATTAATACTCAAGATCCTTTACAACAGTTGGATGTAAATGGCAAAATTAAAATTGGTAATGATAATGCAGCGCCTGTTGAAGGAAGTATCCGATACAATTCTTTTATGAAAGATTTCGAAGGTTTTAACGGCACTAATTGGGTTTCGCTTACAGCTTCTTATAGCAGTGCGCCTTCTGTAATTAAATCAACTACCGCGCAATATTTAGGCTCTTCTGTTGCTATTTATGGCAACTATGCTGTGGTGGGTGCAGCTGAATCATTGTCAACTTGCGGACCAACCTACACTCAAACTGGAAGGATTTATGTTTATAAAAAGGTAGGTAATGAATGGCTATTCTTCCAGGACATTACACCTGTTGTAAACTTTTGTCATAATAACCTTGGCGAACAAGTTGCTATTTTCGAAAATTACATTGCTATAGCTGAACGAAAAACATTTGACAATAGCGGCAACGTATATATCTACAAATTAATTGGAAATACCTGGACCTACCTGCAATCTATACAAGCAAGTATTTTTCTAAGTTCGGAATACTTTGGTAGTTCCATTAGCCTGTACGGAAACTATCTTGCAGTAGGGGCGAAGGGTCTTGCCGAACAACCTGGTAAGATTGGAAGGGTATATGTTTTTGAAAACAACGGCAATAATTTTATTGAGGTGCAAAGAATCGATAATCCGGACAATGATACGCATGATCGGTTTGGCTTTACCGTTGCCATAGACAGTACACATTTAATTGTTGGAAGCCCTTCTGCAGTTGTTGGTGGAAACGCAGAGCAAGGGAAAGTGTTTACTTTTAAAAAACAACAAGGAGGCAATTGGATTTATGCGAATACGCTTATTCGTACACTGGGTGAACCCTACGATCATTTTGGTGAGTCTGTTACTCTTGACAAAGAGAATCTAATAATAGGCTGCCCCGATTTTGATATTGGCGGCGTATTA
Source organism: Chitinophagaceae bacterium (assembly GCA_046153465.1). Classification (GTDB taxonomy): domain Bacteria; phylum Bacteroidota; class Bacteroidia; order Chitinophagales; family Chitinophagaceae; genus Endoryza. The sequence continues at coordinate 2,335 of JBJXDV010000074.1, read as the reverse complement.
ATTAATACGGGAGCCGCTTTTCTCATTACAAAAGATCCACAAGGCGAATTTACAATGGACGATATCAGTATTATAACCGATCCTGAAGAAGCCTCAGGAAAAAGATTTGGTTTTAGAGTTGCGGTTAATGATAACAAATTAATAGTTGCAGCCTGGGGATCTGGAAATAATGGCAGTGCCGTACTTTACACAAAAGAAAACAACCAATGGGGATTTAAGCGAATAATTGAAAGAGGTGTGCCCGCTACAAATTTTTACTGGATTGGCATCGCTGTAAATGGATTTAACTATGGAATTGGATCTCCACTCTATCCTGATAATTTTTATCCCGTAGGTAAAATTGCATTGGGGGATATAAGATATTAAAACTTTATTCACAAAATAGTTTCAATCTATAAATTGCTGAAATGCCAGGTTGCAACATAACTTTCAAAAATCCTATCGTATTACCAGTAGTTCATAGTAAACTTAAGGTTAAACTAGGGGAACTTATTTTTTAAAAAATGGATGGGTACCAGTATAAAGGACTTCATCATTGGTTGCCGGGTTTCTATGTGCTACACTACTAAATGATTTATAAACTAAATGTCCGTCATCATAGTAATCGTATCCCCTCCGCCAACCCCATATTGGCTAAAGTCAAATAGCAATGCATCTTTACTGCTATGGATTTCTTTTTCATTTTTTAGTTTGTTCATAGTGTATGGTAACCGGGATAGCACTATCATAGAGGGATGATCATACTTGTGACCTGCATATTTACATCTGAGCTGCCGAATAAATTAGTAGCAAAAAAAGTAAAATTATGTGTACCGGCCGGCAGATCAAAATACTCTGGTCCTGTAGTCAAATCCAGTTTGTTATCTGTATATGCCAAACCTAGTCGTGATAGCCCTTCGATATTGTACGTTCTTGAAACAGTGCCGTTCAACCATACTTCCAGCCTCCATCTTGAGGCATAATCAACAGGTAACGGAAGTATACCGCTTCTGCTATATGTACGGGTTTTGCAAAAAAGTATTACTCTTGAGGGAGCATTCAGTGTAACCGTATAAGCAGAATTGGTGAGTTCTGTAAAATCTGAACCTGATATAGAATATATAGTTGTCAGCACCCCGGCAAAACCAGTTTTTATGATATTTCCCGCGGCAGTCCAGCCGGCACTGGCAGCAGCGCCATTACTAGTCAATACCTGACCAGGATTGCCAGTACTTCCACCGACACTCAAAGCGCCATTTTGTGTATTCATAGAAAGCCCCCAGCCTGCACCGTTATGACCGTATAAGCCAACCTGGTTGTCAGTTTGCATGCCTACAAAGGCTGCCAGGCTATTGGCATTATTATTAAAATTAATTCCGGCAGATGTACTGTTATCTCCACCGCTCCGTATCCGCATCCTGTCTTTTACATCAAGCCGGAATACGGGATCCGCTACACCAATACCCAAATAGCCATTACCTTTCATCCTCATCAGTTCACTGGAAGACCCTGCACCAGTACCTGCATAAAACACATGATCATCTCCGGTAGTAGCAGTTTGATATCTTAATACAGAAGATGTAACTCCAAATCCATAAAACTGGTGGTCATTATTTGCGGATTCATAAAGAACCAGTTTACGCTGAGCAACCGAATTGTCAAATTGCAAAGGCGCATTCGGGTTTACATCGCCGATACCGATATTGCCCGTTCTGGTATTCATTCTGAACGACCAGTTGCTTCCTGAGCCAAAAAGACCCACAAGGCTATCATTTCGCATTCCAATAAATGCAGGGCTGGCGTTATTGGCATCATTATTCAACCATAATCCGGCACTCAACCCTGGAGCAGATCGGATCCGCATACGCTCAGCCACATCAAGGAAAAAAGACGGATCAGAAACGCCAATTCCGGATCTACCATTTGGCAGAATGGTTAGCGCAGTGGTATAGCTACTGACTGCATTTGTTGCATTGGTTTGTGGTGAAACGAGGAATTGCATACCACCGGCCACTGGATTTACACCGATATAACCGCTGTAGCCGCTAGCGATTGTTTTCCGATTTCCATTGTAATAACTGTTGAACCCAATACCTGGAAAATTTGATTCTATTGCAACCCCTGTATTGTTGCTACCAAACAATGCATTCACCGCTCCAGCTTTAAGGTCGACTACGAATCCAGCTTTATTGAGCGGAATATCATTTCCAATTCCAGTAAACCCGCTTCGTGTATCCATAGTAAATCCCCAACCTGCACCACCATAACCGTAGAAGCCAACGGAAGTATCCGTGGCCATTCCCATTAATGATTTTAGATTTAGTGAGTCGTTATTAACTCCTCCAAGTAATACACC
>JBJXDV010000073.1:0-3938 GCA_046153465.1 Chitinophagaceae bacterium | reverse complement strand
GGCCCGACCAAAGGTTTAAAGAGATCGGCCGTGTAAAAGCCTCCGGCAATTCAACCAATCCCATAAACTATTCTTTTGCTGATAATAGTGAAGTCATGAAGGGAACTTCATTATACAGGCTTATTTTGGTAAACCTTGATGGTGTGAAAGAATATTATGATATAAAAAAAATTATAGGAAAGCAGTTTGGCGCTACCATATCAATAAGCCCTGTTCCAGCCAGTAAATCTCTTCAGCTTGCATTTGAGTTGGAAAAAGCACAGCGACTGAGTTTCATCATTCGCGATATTAATGGCAAAACAATACAATCATGGGCAGGTAATTTTAGTTCGGGTTACTTGAATATGCCAATTACAATTGAAGGATTTACCTCGGGTATTTATTATCTTATTATTCAGGGAAATAATTTTTCAGAAACGAAAAAGTTTATTAAACTGTAACATATTTTCCATCTTAGATAAAAACCAAACCATCCCGCGATATGCGTGATGGTTTTTTACTGAACAAGTTTTTTTGGTCCATTCAAAAACAGTACATGAAACAATCTCTTTTATTATTTTTGGTTTTTGTTACTATCGGTAGTTATAGTCAACCTATTAATCAATGCCCGGATTGTTGGCAACCAGTTTATCGGCAACGAATGGTTTGGAATGAAAATATTTCACCTAGTATAAATGGTTATGTAGAATTTTTGCCTAACGGCTATAACCCTAATGATTCTAAAAAGTATCCTTTAATAATTAGCTTTCATGGGAGGGACAAACAGGGACCGGGGAATAGTCAACAATCTGTATGTATAGCTGCATGCGAAGGGCTATCTATAAAAATTGAACAAAACAGGTTTCCCGAAACAGTGGTTAACAATGGTACTACCTACAGCTTTATAATTCTTACCCCTCAATATTTGGGTGGAACAGGTGCAGATTTTGCTCCTTTTATAACCTATGCAATAAATAAATATAAAGTGGATGCCAGTAGAATTTATCTTACTGGTCTTAGTTTGGGATCGAACTTTCTTATGGATTACATGTCATCTTCACCCCAAAACGCAAAGAGAATTGCGGGTATAGTTCCTCTGGCAACCTGTGTTTCTTACAATTCCGCTGGCTCCAATAACATTGGTTCTAATTCGATCCACTATTGGGGCATACACTGCGGGCAAGATGTGCTTCCGAGTTGTGATCCATCCAATACCACTGGTTGGGCTAATGAAATTAATAAGTATGCTCCCGCTGGTTCTCCGGTTGCTACTGCCAATCTCACGCCAATTTATAACGACTTTTTTCCTCATGATATTTTTTCTACAGTGTACGATATAAACTGGAAAACCCTTCCGGATAATGTTTTTCAAAAACATATCACCGAATGGATGATTCAATATACCAGCAGTGCGGCAGGCAATCTTCCGGCTACTATTGCAAAATATGAGGTATCATTAAAGAATAAACGGGTTACGGTTGATTGGACCACCAGCCTCGAATCCAATACCGATTTTTTCACCATTGAAAGAGCGGGCCGGGATATGCAGTTTAAGCAGATCGGAAAATTGCCCGCAGCAGGTAATTCTTCAAACCCAATAAGCTATTCATTTTTTGACCCTGCCCCATTGAAAGGAACAAGCTTTTACCGGGTTGTTCTTATGAATAAAGATGGTATGCCGGATATCTATGAAATTAAAAAAATAACTAACCGCGAGTTTGGAATAAGTTTTTCATTGAGCCCGGTTCCATCCCGCAAATCCGTTCTCCTTTCTTTTGAAATAGAAGAATCCCAAAAATTGAATTTTTCTATTCGCGATATTAATGGCAGGCAACTTCGTGTATGGTCAGCTAATTTTAGTTCGGGTGCGGCCAATATTCCTATCAATATTGAAGTCTTAGCACCGGGCATTTATTATCTGGCGATCCAGGGTACCCAATTCAACGAAAGTCAAAAGTTTATTAAACAATAAGTTAATTATCCATCTTACGTAAAGCCAGAAACCATTCCATTAATTTGGAGTGGTTTTTTTATACCGGATAAATAAAAAATAAGCAGCCAATTTCATATTCCCCTAATTTTATTGTTCTTCAAAAACTAACGGCACATGAAAAGAGCATTTCTCTTAATGGCTATTCTTGTTAGTGGCATACTACAAGCACAGCCCATTAACATCAATCAACATTTCAAAAACTGGAAACCCCGCAATATCGGACCTAGTGGTATGAGTGGTCGTATTGTTGCTATTGATGTAATACATGATAACCCCAATACAATTTATCTTGGAGCTGCATCAGGTGGTGTTTGGAAAACTGTAAGTGGCGGTAGTGAATGGGAACCAATTTTTGATGAACAGCCCTTACTGAACATAGGTTCTATTGCTATCCAACAAAGTAACCCTTCTGTAGTTTGGGCAGGTACGGGTGAAGGTAATCCACGTAACTCTCTTAACATCGGTGAAGGAATTTATAAAACATTAGATGCCGGCAAAACCTGGAAAAGAATGGGGCTTGAAAAAACACGAAATATTCATCGTGTAATTATCGATCCTGTAAATCCAAATACGGTGTATGCCGCCGCGATAGGAAATCCTTATAGCGAACATCCCGAAAGAGGTGTTTATAAAACAACCGATGGTGGTGAAACCTGGACTAAAATCTTATATGTAAATGATACTACCGGTTGTGCAGAGTTGGTAATGGATCCATCAAATCCTAATAAATTGATAGCCTCTATGTGGCAGCACCGTCGCCAGCCATGGACCTTTAAAAGTGGTGGCGCAGGCAGTGGCATGTATATTACGGTGGATGGAGGAAAGAACTGGAAAAAATCGGGAAAGGAAGAAGGGATGCCAGAAGGATTGTTAGGCAGAATAGGAATTGCCTTCGCCCGCAGTATGCCTTTGCGTGTGTATGCAAAAATTGAATCGTCTAAAAACGGTTTTTATAAAAGCGATGATGGCGGATTTAAATGGACACTTATTAATAGTGATCCTGCACAGGTAACGGACCGGCCCTTTTATTATCAGGAAATTTATGTTGACCCAAAAAATGAGAATCGAATTTATGATATTCACTCAACCGTAACTGTTAGTGAAGATGGTGGGCGATCTTTTCAAACATTGATACCTTATAGTGGAATACATCCCGATCATCATGCCTGGTGGATTAATCCTAATGATCCAAATTTTATTATTGAAGGAAATGATGGTGGTATTGGTATTTCCCGCGATCGTGGGGCCAATTGGGTATTCGATGAAAAATTACCTGTTGGCCAATTTTATCATATTAACGTAGATAATGAAATGCCCTACCATGTAATGGGTGGTATGCAGGATAATGGTAGCTGGCATGGCCCGGCTTATACATTTACCAATGGTGGTATACGAAATTATTATTGGGAAAATGTAGGTGGTGGTGATGGATTCGATGTAATGCCAGATCCGGACGACGCCAATTGGATTTATTCGATGAGCCAGGGAGGTAATGTTGGAAAACAAAATATTAAGACAGGTGACCGATGGTTTATAAAACCTCCCGCAACAGATTTAAAAATAAAGCTTCGCTTTAACTGGAACTCAGCCATCGCACAGGATCCTTTTGATAATAATACAATCTACTACGGCAGTCAGTATCTGCATAAGAGTATTAATAAAGGAGCTTCGTGGGAAACTATTTCAACCGACCTTACCACCAATAATCCCCAACAACAAAAACAAGATGAAACTGGCGGATTAACGCTTGATATCACGGGTGCAGAAACCTTCAATACAATAATAACGATCGCCCCCTCGTCGAAGCAAAAAGGGGTGATTTGGGTTGGAACGGATGATGGCAATATTCAATTAACTACCGATGGAGGAAAAACCTGGACAAATTTCCGGGGAAAGATTTCGGGTATGCCTATAGGTTGCTGGATTCCACAAATCCAGGCATCTAAGCATAATGCTGGAGAAGCTT
>JBJXDV010000072.1:0-4543 GCA_046153465.1 Chitinophagaceae bacterium | reverse complement strand
CAATTCTTTTTTCAATGTTATGATAATTGACCAATATCTCAATTTCATCAAGAGGATACTGACTATTATTAGAAACGGTCAAATGTAAATTTGATATTCCACCCAATACACCTGTTTTAAAGGTGCTGCCTTCAACAGATATCAGTGAAAAAATTGTTTTACGTAACGATTCAGAGATTGGTTCACTTTTTAGCAGAGTAGATGTTTTTTCAGGCTCAGATAGATTGGGTTCTGCAGTTTTATCTTTTTGAACGGCAGAGATAATATTAACCACTTCTTTTTTTTCTGTTTTTGTTATGTCTACGGAAGAAATCTTGTCGTTCTTACCTTGCACTATTTTTTGATCAGCTATATTTTCTGGAATTGTTTGAGTCTTTAGTTCATTAGACTGATCCGTAATCGGCACGGTTGAGAGTTCTGCTTTTTGCCTTTTTGAATTTTCGCGGTCTTTAATTTGGTTTACAAGGGTAGCAAGTTGCTGTTGTTGCTCCGACTGTTTTCCATTACTTATTAAAAGGCCTATAATAACACCACCTAACAATAAACAAGCAGCCACTGCCCCCATAAAAATGTTTTTAGGGGAATTCTTTTTTGAAGATTTCTGCCCAAAAAATCTCTCTTCGATTGCTTCCGGCTGTAGGCGGTCTTGTATAAAATGAGCCGTTTGTTGAAAAGAAGAATACGAAGAATGATTGGCCAGCGAACTTTTCCTTTCTTCAAATGGTTTTTCTTTTTCAGCGACAGGTTTTTTCTGAACTGGTTCGGTAAAAGCAGGTATCTCTTCGTTGATTTCTATTTTATTGGATAATGGAATAGATGAAGAGGGCGATCCTGGAAGTGTTACAAATATTTTCCTTGATTCTAATTTAACTATTCTTGCCTGAGCAGGTGCTTCAACGATTCGTTCAATGATGTCTGTTACAGGTTCGGCTATTCTGTCTATTGGTACTTCAATAAGTTTTTGAGAAGATGCATTTACAGGTACTGATTCTTTAAAGACAGGTGAAGCGGTGGTAAGGATTTCTGTCGCAGGTTTTAATCCTTTTTCGGAAGAAGCAGATGGCTTTTTGAAAAACCTGTCGAAGGGTTGTTCTTCAACCATAGGAGCATAAGTAGTAAATTCTGGCAATTCGCCCGGGTAACGCCAACCCGCACTCTTTCCTTCGGCCCATATAAGATCATACGGCTTAAAACCTTTCTCAATTATTTCTTCCATTGAGTAGGGACCCGTTTGTTTATTATCCCTTAATAACAAATACCCTTTCATAAAATCATTTTTGTGGTACAGTAAATTTGAATAGCGTTGTTACGATAGAATTAAAAGAAAGTAGGATCAAGTGGTGTTGGCAAAAGGGATATTTGGAAAGCGGTTTGTTCAGGGTTACTGCTAAGGTAGTAATAAGACCAGTTTCGTGCCAAAAAAGATAGAAGATTTGTTATAAAAAAGAAGTTAAATAAAAATAACAGGTCTTAAATTGAACGGTAAGATCATATTCACAAGCGTGGAAAAAACAGCTTTAAAAAACAATATTAGTTGGCGGTTTTACGGCCTGAAAACAATAGATTTGCCATCCTTCCCATAAGGGCAGGAAAACAGTCGTTAAATAAGCTGTAATCAAGTATGGAAGAGAATTTGACACCATTGGAAACAAGCGATCAAAACAGAATAATTCCGGTAAATATTGACGATGAAATGAAAACCGCTTATATCGATTATTCGATGTCGGTTATAGTCGGTCGGGCTCTTCCTGATGTAAGAGATGGTTTTAAGCCCGTTCATCGCAGGGTTCTCTTTGCTATGAATGAACTTGGAAACAGTTTCAATAAACCATTTAAAAAATCGGCTCGTATTGTTGGAGAAGTTTTGGGTAAATATCATCCTCACGGAGATAAATCTGTATATGATACCATGGTTCGCCTGGCTCAGGACTGGAGTATGCGCTACAAACTGATTGATGGGCAAGGTAATTTTGGTAGCCAGGATGGTGATGGTCCGGCAGCAATGAGATATACTGAAGTAAGATTACACCGTTTGGCGGAAAACATGCTCAGTGATATAGAAAAGGATACGGTCGATTTCCAACCAAACTTTGATGATTCATTAAAGGAACCAACAGTATTGCCTTCACGAATCCCTCAGTTATTGATTAATGGCTCAAGTGGTATTGCTGTTGGAATGGCAACGAATATAATGCCGCATAATCTTACAGAAGTTATAGATGGTTGTATTGCATATGTTGATAAACGGGATATTACCATTGAAGAATTAATGGTTTATGTAAAAGCACCTGATTTTCCGACAGGAGGCACTATCTACGGAATGGAAGGAGTGAAGGCTGCTATGCATTTTGGAAGAGGAAGGGTAGTGCTTCGGGGAAAATTGAATATTGAAACGAAAGCGAGTGGCCGCGATCAAATTATTATTACAGAAGTACCTTACCAGGTAAACAGGGATGTGCTTTGTGATCGTATTGGGCAGTTGGTAAACGATAAAATTGTAGAAGGTATTACGCATATCAATAACGAATCGAATAATAAAGAAGGAACAAGGATTGTAGTTGACCTGAGAAAAGATGCGATTGCCAATGTGGTAATCAATCAACTTTACAAGCATACTGAACTACAGACTTCGTACGGTATTAATAATGTAGCCCTGGTGAAGGGTAGGCCCCGAACACTGAATCTTAAAGATATGATCAGTGAGTTTGTGGAATTCAGGCATGAGGTAGTTGTTCGGCGTACACAATTTGAACTTAAAGAAGCTGAAAAGAAAGCGCATATATTACAAGGTTATCTAATTGCATTGGATCATCTCGACGAAGTTATTTCCTTAATCCGTTCATCTTCTACACCAGATATTGCAAAAGAGAATTTAATTAATGCGGGCTGGGGGCTTGATGATATTCAGGCCAAAGCTATTTTGGAACTTCGTCTGCAGCGGCTTACAGGAATGGAGCGCAATAAAATTAAAGAGGAGTATGATGAATTAATGAATCTTATTGCCCGCCTGAAAGATTTACTCGGCGACGAAGGCAAGCGTTTTGAAGTTATTAAAAGTGAATTGCTGGAAGTAAAAGAAAAATTCGGCGATGAGCGTAAAACGGAAATTACTTATTTAGATGACGAAGTTCGCATCAAAGATCTGATAAAAGAAGAAGACGTTGTTATCACAATTTCTCATCTCGGATATATAAAGCGTACTTCGGCTACAGAATACCGACAGCAGCGTCGCGGTGGAAGAGGAGCAATTGGTGGAAAAACACGTGAAGAAGATTGGATAGAACATCTCTTCGTAGCATCCTCACATCATACCATGTTATTTTTTACTGAAAAGGGGCGTTGTTACTGGATGAATGTGTACGAAATTCCCGAAGGAGAAAAAAATAGTAAAGGGCGGGCGATTCAAAATCTTATTCAATTACCACCGGATGATAAAGTAAGAGCCATCATTGATGTGAAAGATTTAAAAGACGAAGAATTCGTGCGTTCACACAATATTGTATTGTGTACTAAAAAAGGGATCATTAAAAAAACAGAATTAGCCGATTTTAGCCGTCCTCGTCAAACAGGTGTGAATGCTATAAATATTATTGAAGGCGATGAATTGTTAGAAGCAAAAATGACAGATGGTACCTGCGAAATTATGATGGCTGTAAAAAGTGGGAGAGCAATACGGTTTCCGGAAGTAAAAGTGCGGCCCACCGGACGAGGAGCCATTGGAGTTGCAGGAATTGAAGTTGATGATGCCAATGATGAAGTGATAGGCATGATTTGTGTAAATGAGCAGGAAAAAACTACCAAAACTGTTTTGGTGGTAAGCGGAAAAGGTTATGGTAAACGCACGCCAATTGAGGAGTATAGAGTTACTAACAGAGGAGGAAAAGGGGTGAAAACTATAAGTGTTACCGATAAAACAGGTCCATTGGTTGGGATATTGGATGTTACAGAAAAAGAAGACCTGATGATTACCTGTAAAAGCGGTGTAACTATTAGAATGCCTGTTATTGGAATTAGTGAGCAGGGCCGGGCCACCCAGGGAGTTAAATTAATAAAACTTGATGAAGGAGATGAAATTGCGGCCATTACTAAGATGGATGAAGTTGAAGAACCTGTAAATGGGCTTGAAAATCCTGAAAACCCAACGCTAATTATTCCAGAACCGGATATGTTAAATAGTAAGGAAGAAGCAACCGGGGAAGAAGAAGCACCATCTGGAGAAGAGGTGTAATAAATACAATAGATTATTCTATAAAAGATTTTAAATTTACAGTTAAGGAATGTTGTATTACGTTATCGTTGAATCAATAAAAACAAGTAAATGAAAAAAGTAATTTTGTCTGTAGTATTTGTAATTATTGCAATTATTTCACATGGTCAAAAACTTGAAAAGGCTAAATCTTTATTGGATAGTAAAAAATTAGCCGAGGCAAAAACGGAGATTGATAATGTACTTGCCGTCGAAAAAAATAAAACAAATGCTGAAGCCTGGTATACAAAAACCAAAGTATACCTTGCTATTGCTGCAGATCCCGGATTAAAAGCC
>JBJXDV010000071.1:0-8793 GCA_046153465.1 Chitinophagaceae bacterium | reverse complement strand
AAAGCCGAATAGAATTGCTTAAGTAAAGGGTATAACAAATTGTTTTGTATCTTAGTTCTTACACAACTTGATATGTGGGTTCCATAATTGCTGATAAGTTGTGATTTTCTTTCAAATTGTTTTGTATCTTAGTTCTTACACAAAACGATTGGCTAAAAGCCTTTACCGCACTGTGTTTGAAGCTTAAAACAGGATGGAAAAAAGGGTTAATCAACCCTTTTTTTCATTTCTACCCTTTCTTTTAAACATTCCTGTCCTTACCTCCTGCAATGCCCTTACTTTTTTTATTATCCTCATTTAATTGTCAATACCCTTTCTCAGTAACCGTCCATATCCCGCTTTTGATGACAACGAAACGGAAATTTTATTATTTTTAAAAAAAATTTGGTATGACATCAAAGGCCATCACACCCGAACAATATTTAAAGGAATTGCCTGGCGGGCGAAAAGAAGCTGTAACCGAATTAAGAAATACCGTTCTTAAAAATCTGCCAAAAGGATTTAAAGAAGAAATGTCTTACGGTATGTTGGGTTATGTAGTGCCGCATTCTATCTATCCTGAAGGTTATCATTGCACACCTAAGCTGCCATTGCCATTTATCAGTATTGCTTCTCAGAAAAACTTTATTGCATTTTATCATATGGGGATTTATGCGATGCCGGATTTATTAAAATGGTTTACTAAAGAATATGCAAAACAGAATACCCTTAAGTTGGATATGGGCAAGTCCTGTATGCGTTTTAAAAAACAAGAAGATATACCCTATAAGCTTCTTGGAGAATTAGTAAAAAAGATAACCGTTAAAGATTGGATTTCCGTTTATGAAAAGAATATAAAAAGGTAGGGGGAATTAGTTGAATCAATATTTTTAAATGCAACGTTCCTCACTTTTATTGGGTCAATAGGTAAATTTGAGATATGAAATATTTTTTTATTGTCTTTTTGTGTGCATTTTTTTCATGCACCAAAACTGAATCCACCAAATTATTTTCCAGCACGAATGCGGTTATTCGTTGGACAGGGATTGTAGCAGCAGATGGTTGCGACTGGACCATTCAGATTGGTTCTATTTCCTATCATCCCGAAGAGCTTGCGGAATCATTTAAAATTGATAACCTAAAAGTATCTATAGAGTATCACCTTTATGATGACAAATTTCCTTGCGGCAATAGTTCTCCAGGTGCGGGCTTGCCCATTATTCATATCGTAAGTGTAAAGCAATAAAAATTATTGTATCCCAATCATTTTTGTTTTAATAAACTTTCTTTTCAGCGATGGCACGCAAACTCCACCGTTGTCGGGAATAATCCTTAGGCAATATTCATTGCGTTAAATGAAGGCTGTCTCCAAAAGTATTTTAAATATGTTTTTCTCGCAACGCCGCAAAGTCGCAACGCCTGATCTTCAATATTTCGTCTTTGCGTCGTAGCGCCTTTGCGAGATTTTATTTATCTTTTGAATAGCCTCTTTTCTGAACTTATCAAACAGAATTTTCGTAATTCAGTTGAACTTCCTGTTAGTTTGCACATTGGTCGTCAGATCAGATCCAACAGATGTACGGATCAGGCAGCAGGTCAATACTATTACGTTATTTTTTTCGTTGATGAGTTAACTAAATCCAATTCAGTGAAAAACAGAATCCTACTTTTTGTTTGCATATTTCCATTTATTGCATTCGGGCAAAAAGTTGACCTGGATCGATTCAATTTCAGTTCCCAGTTTAGGAGACTTCCATCAATTCAACTGGACAGCAACTATCGAACTTACAATGTTGTGGTGCAGGGGACACAATTAATGCAATCGTATTTAAGGGAAATGACGCCGGAAAAATCAGTTTATCTGGAAGGTTGGAAATGGATGAATCGAAATGGGCATATTAGTTTTAATGTAAAACTTGATGACTTGCTTCCAGAATCCGTTTCAGTTCAGGAACGTGTCGATATCAAAACGGATAAAACGGGAAAAGAAATTAGCAGGCGTACTTTTTATTGCCAGGAGGTAGTATATACCTTTGCAGCTACTACGGATATTACCGATTACAACGGGGCACATATCATGGATATGACCCTTGCAGATCGTGGCTTTAAGCAGGTCTATAAAAGTCCGGAGTTTCCTATTCGGCAATTAGCAGAAGGTTATTTTATTTTAAATGCGCTTAAAGTTACGGGCGAGTTATATAAAAATTGTGTGAACCGGGCGATGGATTTCCTAAGTTCAACGTCAACTAATAATTTTGGATATGGAGTGATATATGTAAATGATTTCATGTGGATAATTGGGAATAGACGGCATCCTGAATATATGGCTCATCGGAAAGCTTTTCTCGATATGAAAGAAGTTTTATTCTCGATAGATGCAAATTCGTCTATTGTTGGCGTGAAAGAACGATTGAAGCCCGTAATTAGTTATTTCGAAAATATAAAGAAAAACTATACTTCTTCGAGTAAGCACGACCGAAAGTTGCGATATGCAAGTTACTATAACCTGGCAAAGCTTTATTATTATCTGGATGATCCGCAGTCTATGATGAAAGAAGCCAGCGGACTCATTTTAAATGATTTTGATGCCAGTGATGGGAAGTCGCTGGAGCAAACAGCAATCTGGTTGAAAGATCTTTTTACACAAACAAAAATAACAGGCCGCCATTTTCCAATTGATGTAGATTCTTTTAAAGGGCCTTATGAAAATACAGTTTCCGCTTCTAAAACTAATTAGTGAGTCAACAGTTGGCCATCAATAAAGTTAGCAGGCAATATATTTCTTTATTCTTATTGTAATTCCTTCATAATAGTACTATATATATTGCCCGGCAGACCTTTCTAAAATTCAATTTGATAAATTATAAATGTGATTTTATGCATTATTGATTACTGGCGATCGTTTGCGAAACTGCTGTTATTATTTTTAAGAGGTTGTTGAATGGTTAATAAGAAATGTATATGCCCTTGTAGCAATTATTTTTATTTAATAGAGTATGTTTTTTTCAAAAATTATAGAAAAATATCTGCCTGTTGGCATTGCGAATTTATTATTGGCAGGAGCCAGCAAGTTATTTGTTACAACTATCGGCGCAGTGCTTTTTAAAGAAACTTTTAGTCTACTTCAACTGATTTTGATGTAGTTAATTATTGCTGGTTTGGAAGGACCGAATTTGGAACGGGTGGCCTAAGTATTTATATTGCTTTAATTTTAAAGAACCCTTCGCCTGTTTATTCTTCGATAGAAACGGCAGTTTCATAGTAATAAGTAGTCATTTCACGGTGTGTTTTAATAAAGTTGTGTTGATGGCCAAACCAATCCATCAATTCTTCTCTTAATAACAGTGTTGGGGTAGACGATAACAACGTTTGCCAGGACGACCATCTATAGTTTGTAAAATCTTTGACTATATTATGCTTTACCGGGTTAGCATGAGTGTATATTAAAGCCTGGGTGAAATAATCGTCAGAATCTATCGCTATTCGTTTGAAAGATTTACAAAACATATTTCCATTACGACTGTGAATGGTATTTATGCTTTGGGTATAGGATTGGAAAAATCTCTTAAAAGTTTGTTCTGTAAGTTTATCAAGGGTAAGTTCTTCTTTAAGAAATAGTTTTTCTGTTTTTGTTCTGTTGCTTGGAATAAGTTTTTCTATGTTTTCTCTTATTGATAGTATGGATTTTAATCGGGCAAGAAAATGGAAATGATTCGGAAGGAGGCACCAGCTATACGTATCCAGGATAGGGGATAGGAAATCATTATATTTTTTCATGAATAGATGTCTGTCTGCATCAGATCGAAATAATTTTTCAAGATTATTTGTTCGGTTATTGATGTGGTAGATATTGTTTTCTACGAAATCGGCTTTATATTTTTTTGGAACAGGCATAACACAAGTTAGCAAAAGCAGTTATTGCCTACCAAGGTTAAAAAAACGGTTTAAAATGTTTTTTTCGGCATCAACATAAACAAATAAAATGCATATCTGATTTGTAGGGGTTTGTAGGGGTTTCGAACTTGTACAGGTTGCGAACCTTGAGGAGTTGCGAACCTGGAGGAGTTCGCTACCTGCTAAAAAATGAAAGAAGTATCTACTTAATCAGACTCCAAGTTATGGGGGTTTCGAACTTGTACAGGTTGCGAACCTTGAGGAGTTGCGAACCTGGAGGAGTTCGCTACCTGCTAAAAAATGAAAGAAGTATCTACTTATCAGACTCCAAGGTATGAGGGTTTCGAACTTTTATAAGTTGCGAACCGGGTCGAAACGCCTTCAATTATTTTAGTTAGAGGATATTGTTTATGAAAGCGTATTCTAAAATATCTGCCTGGGACAAACTTCTACTATGCATACTATTATTCGCTTTCTTTTAGTAAGAATTCCTGCCATCAAATCAAAATTTCGATAAATAAACCCAAACATTAATAAATTCAGATAAAAAGAAGGACGATTGTCACCCATTGGTCAAAAAATTCGATTTAGATTATTGATCAGGGTTAACGAAAATTTCATTTTTAAATACAATCGATTGTTTTCCTTGGTAATTTGTCGGTTAAGCTTACTTTGCACATGTTATAATATTATTAATTTTATAGTAAAAGTGTAAATTCAAATTCTTTTCACTATAAAAGTTCAACACAAAATCAAACTTCCATGCTAAAACAATTCAAAAAGCAAGTTCTATTTTTTGCAGTATTCTTTTTGCCCGTCCTTTTATTTTCCCAAAAGACCGTCACGGGAATTGTTAGGGATGCGACTACTAAATCTCCCCTTGCTGGTGTTTCCGTAAAAGTTTCCGGCACAAACCAGGGCACTACAACAGATGCCAATGGTAATTTTTCGTTGAGTATAACCGGTACAGCTAAAATAATCGTATCCAGTATAGGGTATGAGGAACAATCGGTTTCTATTAATGATCAGTCTATTTTAGAAATTTTATTAAAGAGTTCCAGTACAAACCTTGAAGAAGTTGTATTAACTGGGCGAAGATCATTACCAAGATCATCCACAGTCACTCCTTTGCCAGTTGATAACATAGACGTAACAACGCTGAAAACGACCGGACAAACTACTTTTGACAAGGCTCTCCAGTATCGGGTACCCTCATTCAACACTATTAATACACCGGTAAACGATGCAACCACTTTATTAGATCCCTATGAAATAAGAAATTTGGGTCCTAGCCGCACCTTAATTTTAATTAATGGAAAAAGAAAAAACCTGAGCTCGTTACTGTATGTTCAGTTTGCACCGGGTAGGGGGGAAACGGGATCTGATTTGTCCGCTATTCCTACCGATGCCATTAAAAGAGTAGAAATTTTGAGAGACGGAGCTTCTGCTCAATATGGTTCCGATGCCATTGCAGGTGTTATGAACGTAATTTTAAAGGATAGATATCAATATAGTTCACTAACATTAAATTCTGGTATTACAAGTAAAGGCGATGGTGCAAACTATGGTCTTGCTTTTAATAGTGGAACCAATTTGGCTGGTAAAGGATTTATCAATTATACCATTGATTTTAGCCAGCAGGATAATGCTATTCGTTCTGGCATTATCGATAGACCAACTGAAAAAGCAACTTTTGGAGGAGATCCTGCTACAGATGCAGCAATTGATGCATTTCTTACTAAGTATCCTACTGGTAAAAATAATAATGGTACGGGCCAAATATCAGCTGCTAAATTTAATTACAATCTTGGTATAGACGTTGGTGACAAAGGTCAATTTTATAGTAACGCGGCTTATGTTGTGAAGAAAGCAATCAGCAATGCAAACTATCGTGTTCCTTATTGGAGAACGGATGCTGGTTTATTACATAAAAGAATACCCGGTGCCCCAAATTATACAGGTGGATCAGATCCACTCTATGAAGGATATCTTGGCTATGAACCTACTTTTGAAGGTGATTTAATTGATTATAATGGAACACTTGGGTTAAGAAACGAAAAGAATGGATGGAAACAGGATGTGAGCTTAACCTTTGGAGGCAATCAGCAATTGTATGCTGTTGATAATACTGTAAACCGCAGTTTAGGTTCGGCAAGCCCAACTACGTTTAAGCCTGGGGGTTTCAGATTTACGAACATTATCGGCAACTACGATATTTCTAAATCTGTTTCGGATAATTTTGCCATTGGATTCGGTTCTGAAGTTAGAAAGGAAACCTACACTATTATTGCCGGGGATACCGCTTCCTATTCCGGACAGGGGGCTAATTCATTTCCTGGTATTCGTGCCGAAAATGGAACCAGTAACAGCCGCTTTAATTTCGGTGCTTATTTTGATGCAAGCTGGGATGTAACTAAAGATTTTCTTTTAAATGCCACGGTAAGGGCTGAACGATACAGTGATTTTGGAAGCGCATTTGTTTGGAAAGCATCCTCCCGTTACAAATTGGCTGGCGATAAATTTGTCATCAGGGCTTCTGCTTCTACTGGTTTCAGGGCTCCAACCTTACATCAAATTTATGCGCAGTCTACACAGGCTTCATTTTCCGGCGGAACAATTGTTCTTTCGGGTTTATTTAATAACAGAAGCAAACAGGCATTTGCGTTAGGCGTTCCAAAATTGAATCCTGAAAAATCTGACAACTTCACTTTTGGGATTGGAGCAACCCCTACCAGCAATTTCAGTTTTACACTTGATTACTACAGTATCACTATTAAAGACAGAATTCTTTATAGCTCTTCGATTAATACAGCTGATAAATTACTTGCAAATCCAACCACTGAACTGGGACGTATCCTAAAAGGAAATAGTACGGGTGCTGGTAATTTTGATTTAGCAAGTGTTCAGTTTTTTATCAATGCCTTAAAAACGAAAACACAGGGCCTCGATCTTGTTATTAACTATAAAAACATTAACCTGGGCGCTGGAAAGATGGGCGTTAATTTGGCAGGAAACTTTACATTAAAGAATGAGTTGGTAGGAACACCTGATGTGCCGTCTCCTATTAAATCTGCCAACGCACAAATTATAAATACGCAGATTAAATCGTTACTGGAAGAAGGCAGACCGATGTACAAAATGGTATTAGGCATCGATTACCATATAAATAAATTCAGTGTCAATTTAAATAATACACTGTTCGGAACTACTCAATTTCAGGATTTAGATAATGGAGCAAATTATGGTCTTTACATTAATAATGCTACAGATCCTGATAGAAGCCCGATGGAGGATATTAAACAAAGATTTTCTCCCGCCGTTGTTACAGATTTAAATATCGGATATAATTTTACAGAGAAGGTAGACTTGTCTGTAAGTATCAATAATCTTTTTAATGTTTTACCGAAGTGGGAGTTAGTGTCTTTAAATTCTGAAGGACAGAAGTTACTGAGTAACCCGGCCGCAAAAAATTTGTTAGAAGGATTTCTAGCTTTTAGTGGCCGTTACCGTATTCTTGGTTACAACGGTTCTCAGTTTAGCCAGTTAGGAACAATATTCCAGGCTTCTTTAAGGTTTAAATTCTAAGACGGCTATTTTTTAGTAAATATGCAGGGTTGATTTTCTTAAATGGAAATCGGCCCTTTTTGTTGCGTGCTGTTTAGTAATAGGAATAACTTGTTTAATTTTAATAATAAAATGGTGAATGAGTAATCTGTATAAGAATATGGCCGAAGTATATGACGACATGTACCAAAGCTTTATTGATTACGACGAAGAGTTTGAATTCTATAATGCCCTGCTGATTAAATATAAGTGTAAAAGCTTCGTTGAAATTGGTTGTGGTTCTGGAAACCTGGCAAAAAGATTTTCAACATACGGCGAAAACTATTGTGGCTTAGATAATAGTAATGAAATGCTGAACATTGCTAAAGCAAAGAATCCAAATGCTCGATTTATTATGGATGATATGAGAAATTTTTATCTTCAATGTAAAGTGAATGCGGGAATCATAACGGGCCGAACGATTAGTTATTTGATTTCAGATGAAGACGTTCTTGCGGCTTTTGCTGCAATTAATTTGAATCTAACTGGAAAAGGGCTGATATGTTTTGATTGTATTGATGCAAAGAAATTTATTCCGTTAATCCGGGCCGATGAAAAAATAATTCACCAGGCAACAATTGATAATAAAAATTATTACCGGGAAAGCTTATGGTCTGTTAATGATTTTCAGCATGGAATCTTTGATTGGATATCTCACTATTATAAAGAGGATGAAAAAGGCAATCGAATTAAAATAGGAGAGGATAGTTCAACACTAAAAGCTTTTTGTAAGGATAGAGTTGCTGCTTTGCTGAAAAATACGGGATTCGAAGTAAAAGAAATTATCAAAAAACCTTCTTATGCTTTTGATACATTTGTAATGGTTGCAGAGAAGTCATTTGATTTATAATGGAACGCGATAAATTTTTAGTAATGAACATGTACGATAACCAAAATACAGTGGAAAAATCATTCGACCTGAATTATATAAGTGAGCACCTCATTCAGGCCCAATGGGCAGAGTTTATTGAGCTTAAAAAAGTAATTACTGAATTGGCTCATAAAAAAAAGGCACCAATTTCTATCTTGGATATTGGAATTGGAAATGCACGTATCCCTAAACATCTTTGCAGTATCCAGGAAATATGGGATATGGTTGAAAGCTATGATGGAACCGATAATGCATTGGCTTGCGTAGATATTTCCACAAAAAATATTGAATCCTGGCATATTCAGGATAAAGTAAAAGATTATCATTTCGAGGCAATGAATTTGTATGAATGGAATAAAAAATATGATCTGGTAATTACAACCTGGTTTACAGCAGGTAATTTCTATCCGTCAAATTTTTCTTTTGAAAAATATGCTGCCTCAGTT
>JBJXDV010000070.1:0-6570 GCA_046153465.1 Chitinophagaceae bacterium | reverse complement strand
TATTTTTTTGCCAATACAGGATCCAGATCCCTCAGTTCATTCACCTGTTCTATTACATTTTGGCGTATCGCATTCTCCAACCTGTCGCCGGCCATGTACTTACTTTTTTCTGCAGCCGGTTTTATGGCATTAATGAGTGTAACTATATGCCCCGGTGGATTATCGGGCCGTTTTACAGCAGCGTCTACAGCTCCGCATTTTTGGTGGCCCAGCACTACTATCAATTTTGAACCCAGTGCCAATGTTGCAAATTCAATACTGCCGTAAGATGCCTGTGCCATTACCTGTCCTGCTGTACGAACGATAAATAAATCGCCTACGCCCTGGTCGAAAATAATTTCATTAGGTACACGACTATCGCTGCATCCAACAATAATTGCGAACGGTTTTTGCCCGTCTTCGGTGCCATGAAGGGCAACACTATCTTGCCGGGGCCTCAAACTTTTTCCTTCTGTAAACCGTTTGTTTCCGCCCATTAGTTTTTTGAGTCCGACTCTTGGGTTTGTATAAGCAGTGTCTCTGTCTTCTATGTAGTATTCAGCTCGCCATTTTGCAGAGTCAATAGCAACGGGAGCAATATTCTTTTTTTGAATCTTTCTCTTGTTTTGAGCCATCCCTATTGTTGAAAGACAGGTTAAAAATGTTGCAATGATAATCAAGTTTATATTTTTCATAATTATTCTTTGTTTATTGATTAATTAAAAATGGTGTTTTACCATCTGTGATGATCATTTTCGTATTCGGAGATTTAGATAATTGTATAAAAGCCTCAATACTTCTGATTTTAATAATCTCTGGTGTTAATCCCTCGGCGATTATTTTTTGAGCGTCTCTTGTACCCTTTGCTTCAATGATAATTCTTTCCACCTCTAACTTCTGTTGTTGCAAAACAAATTCCATTCTCATGGCATCCTGTTCGGCCTGTAATTTTCTTTCTATTGAACCTGCTAATCCTTCAGGCAATTGAATACTTTTCATTAAAACAGATTCTATCAATATCCCTTGAATATTTAATGTTTCACCCATCTTACTTTTGATTGCTATTTCTATGTCGGCCCGCATGCCTGAATGCATATCTTTTGCAAAGAATTTAGAGCAAACATCCGCAGAAGCGGACCTGAAAACATTTGCGATGATGGTTTCATAATTAAGACCAAAAGTTCTTATCACAGATGGCACATTGTTTTTATTAAGTCTGTACAAAATTGAAATTTGGGAAGTAATACTTAACCCTTCTTTACTCGGTAAGCTCAGAGACAGTTCCAAATTGTTTGTTTGTATCGAGGTTTTTACAACTCTGCTTGTAAAGGGATTAAAAAATACAGTTCCTTCAGGCGATATCTCATCTGAAAGCTTACCCAATCTTTGTTTTACCCCAACCTCGCCGGGGCGGATAATGGCACAACTACTGATAAAGAATACAGAAATTGAAATCATAAAATAAACGAGTAGATTATTTTTTCTTGAGGCAAGACCTTTTTTTTGTCTTATAATTCTTACCGGGTAAAACCAGGGGAACATAGTTTCTAAGAATGATTTTTGTAGTTTTTTCATTAATTTATATTTGATTTGTTTATAATAGCTATACATGCAAATATAATAGTATTACTATTGTTAATCGAAGTAAAATTGTTTTTTTATTTTTAATTTTCTACTTTTATCAAAATATTGGGAAATGCGCATCGATTTTAATCCATCTTTGAATGACAGGCTCTTTTTAAAAAATCCTCAAAGCACAGAATTAGGAAAAAAGATTATTAAAGAAGCCATCAGCCTTATTTCATTAATCGGATACGAACAATTTACTTTTAAAAAACTTGCTATTGAAATAGAAACTACTGAGGCAACTATTTACCGGTACTTTGTAAATAAACATAAACTGCTTATATACCTGGTAAACTGGTACTGGAACTATCTGGAATTCCAGCTGATTCTTCAGTTGAGTACAATTACCAACCCGGCTGATAAAATTAAAAAGGTTATTGACATCCTGGTATGGGAAGATAATTTAGAAATAGACTTTGGAGCATTTGACCATCAGGCCTTATATTTTATAACTATTGCCGAAGGCAATAAAACTTATTTATCAAAAGATGTTGACGAAAACAATAAGGACATGCTTTACAAACCATTTAAAGATTTGTCAGCAAGGATAGCCGGAATTTTTTCAGAATACAACCCCGGTTATAAGTATCCTAATACTCTTGCCAGTTCTGTAATTGACCTGTCGCATTTACAATACTTTTTCATGCACCACTTACCACGGTTAAGCGATTTTGCTAAAAAGAAAAGGCCCAAAGATATTGAAGCCTTTTTAGAAGATCTGGTATTTAAAACACTATCGTAGGAAGCCCATACAATAGACACGAATTCAATAGCTGCACATTTTACAGTTGCAAAATCATTATATGAGTAAAATAAAAAACGTCGAATTCTTTTTCTTAACTAAAACATATTCAAAAGAAATCAAATCTCTACTGAAGACAAAACAGTACTTTGAAAATAATAAGTAAGAAAGGGTGACACTTTGAATATGTTTTTATTAGGAATACTTATAAAATTCGAACAAGTTGTGAGATTTACAAATAAGCATAATATAATTGATAGCCTTTTTCAATCCTTACCCCATATTGTAAATGAATATGTTTAGCAAAATGCTTTTTTCTCGAATTTATCAACTATTGGAGGTTTGATAATATTAACAAAATTCGAATACAATTTTAAAATGCAATATTAATTAGCTTAAGAGATTATTAATATTTAGGATTTTAATGCACATGCCTACAACATGGGTTTGCCAAAATGGGGGCGGACAGAAGCCGTGTTTCAACTTTTGTTTTTCAATTTGGCTTCATATAGGGCGGGACGTTATTAATTTAGCTATGTGCATATCATCAACTTTTATTTACAATTTTAGCCTCAGTTAGCCGGCGCGTACGAATATCTATGACCCCACTTCCGCAAGCCCTGTTCGTAATATATCAATTCGTACGGAGATCAATAAGAAATCTGTTATCAATTAGATTATTTGATCATTTTAATTTCACCCAATGCCCAATTCCCTTTTTTTCTTCTGCGGCAATTTATCTTTTATGAGTGAATACGCTTTCTTCAAATATTCCTCCCATTGTTTTTTAGACAGCCGGTTGATATTGTCAATAGTTATCCATTTATAACGGCCAACATAAGTTGCAGGTGAAAATCCATCTTTTTCCAAAAGCAACGCAAAGTCTTCTTCGTCTACTTTAAAAGTAGCTGATATGGGTGAACTATCCGGGCTTGTAATCATAAACATTTTTTCTCCTATGCAAAAAGCCAGGTGAGCGCCCCACTTTATATCTTCCGTTACATAGGGAAATTTTTTACAAATTTTTTGTATGTCTTCAATGAGCATACTATTTTTTGAGCTTGGTTTTCTTTTTGGAAACTTTTGCAATTTTATTGTAGGCAAGCGCCAACTGTATCCAATAGTCAAGTTTCTTTTGAGTGTTAAGAACATCCTGGTTAACAAACACAAAACCCTTCATTATTTTTCCTGTGAAATTCATTGGAATGCATCCTTCTTTCTCAATCACCATATGATATATTTCCGGATCAATCCGAAGCATTAACCGTTCTTTCTCCACACCCACACACATTTTATCATTTACCATAAAGCAAAGTCCGCCAAACATTTTTTTCTCTTCTACTTTTTTATGTGTCTGTGCAATGATAGCCCTGGTTCGATCAGCTAATTTTTCATTGAAAGCCATATTATGCAGTTAAGACGTTTTGAATTTTTTCATTCTTATTGCGAAGGTCGATGCCTCCTTCAAATAATGATTTCAGGTTAGCGAGATAAAAAGTCCATCCTGTCTTACATCCAATATGCCAGTTTATTTTTGCTTTATCATCAACAGGAATAGTATCCTGAACCAGTTCAACAATTTTTTCCCCTTCTTCCTCCGAAATCCGAATAGAGCAAATACCCGCATCTCCAAACCGAAAGGAGAAATGATCCTTTCCATTGCAATCAATGATTTCTCCCTTTTCTGTTATATCATCACTATGCCCAAACCATTGCCATGTATAAGTATCTCCTTTTTGTAACAACTCGGTTGATTTTCGCATAGTCCCCGACGATTGTTTAAATTCTGCGTTTCTCAGAAACCAATATTCAATTCCTTCGCGGGTGGCCCAGGCATTGTATAATTGTTCGGTACTCACTTTTTTAATATTAATGCGAACCGAAAACCGGCTCCAGTTAAAAGGCTCCATAGTTTAGTTGTTTATATTGATGATTTATTATGGTACGGTAATGAGAATAAGTATACATTATGGTATAGAATGCAGCGCTATTCTGTTCCCTTCCGTATCCATAATGACGGCCATATATCCATGTTCTGGTGAAATCATTGTTTTTGGAACTGTAATTTTCCCGCCTGCAGCTTCTACTTTATCCAATACAATTTGTACATCCGGGTTGCCGTTTAGGTAGATTAATGGGCCATCGGTGGCAGATGGTTTATGAAAGCCACCACTATCAACCACTGCTCCTCCTACCTGCGTCATCATATCTTCCAATGGAAACATGCGCATCTTGATATTCGGTAAATCAAGTGGTGCGAGCGTAATCCCAAATATTGTTTCATAAAATTTGGTGGCTCTTTCAAGATCCGTGGCTCCAATTTCAAACCAACTGATGGCGTTTTTGAATGTCATAGATTAAGTATTCTATTGTTAAATGGGGGATAGATGAACAGTTTATAATTTCACTTTTGTTTCTTTAAGCCCTTTGCTTTGCAGGTATTCGAGCAATTCTTTTGCATCTTCTCCTCCCCGCTGTGCATGATGTAATAACGTAAATCCATGCGGGCCTTTTGCATTTAAGTATTGCGGGTAGGTATCGAGGTAAGCTTTTACAATTTGTGTTTTCCCGAGCATGGTTAATACAAACAGGTTTGTTCGCGCGCCCAAGCCTATCAGATGATTGGCAACATCTTTTGTGCCTACATGGCCAGCTCCTTCAAGAGCTGTTTCAAAATCGCCTCCTCCCCAATCCCAGGTCGCATACAATAAAGAAGGAAATTCTTCCAATAGTGTTTTTACTTTTTCAAGGTTGTTATGGCCAACACTTACAAACTCTTTTACTTTTTCGGCAGGCAAAGGATCAGGTCTCTTTGGTTCAGTTTGGGCATAGATTGAAGATGGAATGATCATAAGACCACCGGCCCCAATCGTAAATTGATGCAGAAAATTTTTGCGGTCCATAATTTTTCTTTTAAGGTACAGCAAAAAAGAAGGAGTAAAACCGCCGGTCATCCTTTTTTTCTGCGGTACTCAAGATCATATTCGGTTTTCCAGATTTTTCCATTGTCTTTCGAAATCTCCCCATGTTGGCGTACTTTGTCACTAGAAAGTTTTGTGAAACTCAATCTTCTAATCGCCATTGAATCTTTTGAAATAACAAAAGGCCTCGACTG
The DNA here is from genome assembly GCA_046153465.1 of Chitinophagaceae bacterium. GTDB lineage: Bacteria > Bacteroidota > Bacteroidia > Chitinophagales > Chitinophagaceae > Endoryza. The sequence continues at coordinate 1,108 of JBJXDV010000070.1, read as the reverse complement.
AAATTGAATGCTTCCCAATCCCGATGAACCTTCCAGGTATTCATTGGTTCCTCCAACATTATCTACCCATGTTTGCTGCCATTGTTTGGTTTGTACATTATAGGTATTAAAACTTTTGCCGGCATACCGAATGCCCTGGGTTACCGAGGCGCTGGTCCACTCTTCGAGAATAATACAACTGTCAAGAATTAAACTGACTTTGCTATCGCCTGCTTTCTGGCCATTTTTACCAAAAGCTTCCCATTCCCCAATCCAAAAATCAAATTGGCGATAGGCAGGAGCCGAACAGGGACGTTGTGCATGAACCTGTGCGGTTATCAGCAGTAATAAGATTAATTGTTTCATTTGTTTTTATTTTAAGACCTATTGGGTAAAAATTGTGCTGATTCATTCGTCAGGTATTATAGACGCTTATCCTTTTAATCAGGGTTGACATTGCATAAATTAATTGCATTCTACTTATAATTCATCTTCCTTACCGAATAAAATTGTTTCAGAATAATTTTCATAAAAAAACCGCTATATAAGTACATAGCGGCTATTGTTACCATAACGCAAAAGCTAAGCTCTTTTATTACCTGGGTGGCCCGCCTTGCCTGCGCATAGAAGGTTCAATTTCGTCTTTCCATTTTTTATACTGGTCTTCGGTTAGAACTTTCTTTAATTTATCATCTCTTTCGGTCATGGCTGGTTGCATTTTTTCACGCATCACCTGAGGATCGGGGCGCTCTCCTCCGCTCATCAATTCTTCTCTTATTTTATCCTGAGCTTTGTAAAACGTGGTAAAAATTACATCAATTTCGGTAAGCTTATCAGCACCTGGCTTAAAAGCGCTATCCAATTTTTCATGAATGGCTTTTACTCTTTCTTCCACGGTTCGGCGTTGAAATCCACCGCCGCCTCCTTGTGCTTTTACGGAAGCGATACCAAAAATCAGGAACGCGAACAACATTAGTTTGTTTTTCATATATTTTTTTTAAATGATTGCTTGAATAGATTAGACGTAATGCTGTTATAAATCCTTTGTTATCGAAACGATAAATAAACTATTTTACTTTTTATCTTTTTCCCGATCAGAGCGGGGGGACCCGCCACGACGAAACCATGG
>JBJXDV010000069.1:0-3041 GCA_046153465.1 Chitinophagaceae bacterium | reverse complement strand
GAATTGCCCCGGATTTAAATCCGGGGCAATTCAGGTACAACAACAAGCCTCTTGTAATTTAACAATTACGAAAGGTTACTTTTTGTGGTTTAAAGTAATCAACCAATAAAAATGATCAATAAAAAATTTCTGAACATTACCTGTCAGGGAAGGGAATTTTTCTATGCCTATTACATGCAAAAAAAATCATTAAAGAGAATTGATTATTTACGCTCCAGAATTATGTAAATATCGTTCTTGTGCATCCTACAATTATTCATAAATAAAAAATCAGCAATGAAAATTAATACTAAACTATTTATAATAGGATTGATTGTTTTAATATTCGCCTGTCATAATAACAATGTGAAGAAAGATGCTATAGCTTCCGCTGTTCAATTGAACAAAATTGAAGCTGCGACTGAAAAGCCCGAGGAAGGTGTATACCAAACAGACACTATTGTAACGCATGAAGCCAATAAATTAAAACACGCAGACCAAAAAATTCCACCTAACATTGATTGGGATAAGAAAATAATTAAGACTGGAAAGTTGACTATTGAAATAAAGGATTTTAAATTATTTAATGCAAACCTACGAGAAGTAATAAAAAAAGCAGGTGGGTATATTGCGCAAGAAGAACAAAATCAATCGGAATACAAACTCGAAAATAGTGTTACCATAAAAGTACCAGTAGATCAATTTGAAGAAACACTCAATATGCTGAGTATACCAACCGAAAAAATAATTGAGAAAAAAATAAGCTCCGAAGATGTAACCGGTGAGGTAATAGATACTAAATCAAGAATGGAAGCAAAGAAACAAGTTAGGCAACGCTACTTAGATTTATTGAAACAGGCTAAGAACATGGAAGAAATTCTTCTGATTCAAAATGAAATAAATGATAAACAGATAGAAATTGAATCAGCCTCGGGCCGAATAAATTATCTTACACATTCCGCTGCATATAGTACCATTCAGCTTACCTATTATCAAGTTTTAAATCCATCGGCCATTACTACAAACGAACCCGGTTTTGGCAAAAGATTTGTTCAATCCTTAAAAGATGGGGCAAAATGGATAAGTGAATTATTACTCATCCTCGTATACATCTGGCCCATATGGATACTACTACCTATTGTATGGATTTTTTTTAAAAAGAACAGGTTTGCTAAAATAAAAAGATAAGAATATTCTATACTGAATAATTTTTGATAGATGCCAGGCATCTAAAAATTATCCGGTGCCTAATACCGTGTATTGTTCGAATCAGGTTAAGGTACCTTACCATTACATTTGAACATTATAAAATATAAACATCAATAATAAATAAAATGAGAGGGCTTTTCTATAATTATATTTCTAAAGGGCTCTGATAATTTAAGTAGTTAATTGAAAAAATTTCAATTATCTGATGTTTGTGTAGACTAATTTAAAAGCTAATTATCGAATTTCGTAACAGTTGTTTTAGAGAAATAGATATTACATCATTGGCAATAAAGCGAGTTGATCATTAAAAGTAAATACGCTTAAAAGGTTTTAGAATATAAGAGAAGAGCGATTCTATTAAAAGCAGGCAGAAAATAATAATCTATAAATTATTTCTTAGTTTTTCCATCAACGCTGATTTTCTCCTGCGCGATACATCAACCAGAGTTTTATCGGTAAGCAGTAGCTGATTTTTAATGGTAACCTCTTCTACAAAAGTCATATTTACAAGATGTGATTTATGTACACGGATAAAATTATACTCAGCCAAAATTTCTTCGTATTCTTTTATAGTTTTGGAAGTGATGATTTTTGAATGATCAGTGAAAAAAAAAGTTGTATAGTTATTACTCGCTTCGCACCGTATGATGGCGGAAGGAGATACGCGCTTTACACCCTGATGTGTATGCAACGCCAGTCGATACTGATTGCTTTCTTGCGAATTCATATTATCCATAAAATTCTTATACAACTCCTGTAACTGTTTCTTTTCGCTGCGTTGAACTATATAACGGTCAATTGATAGTTTTAACTCATCTGCATCAATAGGTTTCAACAGGTAATCGAGGGCACTAAAGCGGATCGCTTTAATAGCATACTTGTTATAAGCGGTGGTGAATACTACACTGAACGGATGCGCTGGAAGTTTGGCCAATAATTCAAACCCGGATAGAAAAGGCATTTGAACATCTAAAAAAATTATATCCGGTTTAAACAATTCGATAAGTTGCAATCCTTCAAATACACTGGTAGTTCGTTTTAAATGAGTAATAGCCGGTACATTTTTTTCAATAAGATAAGCAAGCATATCTGCAGATAATGCTTCATCATCAATAATAAGTGCCTTAATCGGAGGGTTACTCATTTATCACAGGTAATTGAATAGTTACTTTAGTTCCACTAATATATCCATTATCGTCTTTCATATCTTCTATTCGGAAATCAGTAGACGAATTTTGTTGTTGTTCCAATAATATCAATCGTTCGCGAACCATCTTCAATCCTTTCGATTGCCTTTTTTCTCCATTCATTTGTTGTTCTTTTTTTTGAGAGGCGGCTTCAATGCCAATGCCATTATCTTTCACCACACATTTCAACTGATCTTTATTTAAACGATGAAAGTTAATGATCAGTCGCCGTTCTCCCTGCTTGTGCAACAGCCCGTGCCAGATAGCATTTTCAATAACCGGGTGAATAAGAAAAGAGGGGAGAAGCACTTCTTCCTCATCCAATTCTTCATCTGCATGAATTGTATAAGAAAAAGAACTGCCAAAACGGAGTGTTTCCAGTTGAAGATAAAGATCAAGTATCTTTATTTCATCTTTGAGTGCTATGAAACTATGCTCACTTTCTTCCAGCACCAACCGTAATAATTTGGAAAATTTATTAAGGTATTGCAATCCTTCTTCATTTCGTTTACTCGCAACCAGTTGAGCAATTGAATTGAGGCTATTAAAAATAAAATGCGGATTCATTTGAGAGCGAAGGGCTCTTATTTCAAGCCCCATTAATTGTTGCTGAATAGCACCTCTTGCTTTAATAACAGCTATTCGAAACCGAAAAAGCCATATTGA
>JBJXDV010000068.1:0-6388 GCA_046153465.1 Chitinophagaceae bacterium | reverse complement strand
CTTTATCGATTCTTTGAGCGTCCATGTCAATAATTTCAATGGAAAAACCCTGCCATTCCATTTTTTCTCCGGTACGGGGTATTCGTTCCATCTTGTGAAGTATAAAACCGGCAAGTGTATCAAATTCCTGTTCTCCTTCATGCATCCATTCTGTTTTTTCAAAGCGACTTAAAAAATCATAAAAAGGTATCTGGGCATCAACCAGGAACGAACCATCTTCGCGTTCAACTATTTCATAATCTTCCATATTTTGCTGCGGAAGATCTCCCACAATAGCTTCTAAAATATCATTAAGCGTTATCATTCCCTGTACACTTCCGTATTCATCTACAATAAAACAGGCATGTAATTTTTTTTCTTTGAATTTCTCAAGCACTTTATAAGCCGTGATGTTGCCTGGTACAAAAAGAGCCGGCTTCATATATTCTTTAAAATCGGTAAGGTCGTTGGTAACATATAATTCTTTCAGTGATACCATTCCTTTAATTGTATCAATATCTCCCTCACAAATAGGGTATGCCGAGTGGGGATCATTCACAATTTTTTCGCGCATCGAAACTTCATTATCATTTACGTCCAGCCAAATGATATCACTTCGATGTGTCATCAAAGAGGTAATATTTCGATCGCCTAAATGAAATACTCGTTCAATAATTTCCTGTTCGGCTTCTTCTATAGTACCTTGTTCGGTTCCTTCACTGATAATTGCTTTAATTTCCTCCTCGGTTACCTGAGTATCTTTTGCTTTTATATTTAGAAGCTTAACCAGGAAATGAGTTGATTTACTAAGGAACCATATAAACGGGTACGTAGCTATGCTAACCATGCGCATTGGAGCGGCCATTAACTTAGCAATGGTTTCTGGTCGTGATAACCCAATGCGTTTTGGTAAAAGTTCGCCCAATATCAACGAAAAATAAGTAATGATAATAACAATGATGGTGGTTGCAAGTCCACTGCTATAAGGCTTGAGCCATTCGTAGCCATTGAGAAAACTTACAAAATCTGACTTTAATTTTTCGCCAGAATAAATACCTGTTAAAATTCCAATAAGCGTTATACCAATTTGTACCGTGGAAAGAAATTTATCGGGATGCTCCGAAAGATCCAATGCTTCTTTAGCTCTTTTATCACCCCGGTTAGCCTGACCTTCTAAACGTGCTTTTCTTGCAGACACAAGAGCAATTTCTGCCATCGAAAACATGCCGTTTAATAAAATCAAACCAAGAATTATTAAAATCTCAACCATCAGCTATTTTTATTTAACTAAACTAAGTATTCCTGTCTGTTTATGGAACAATTTAGCCATAAGAAATCCAATCAAACACCCTATCAATCCACCGCAAAGTACATCAAACGGATAATGTACTCCTACATACACTTGTGTATAAGCAATTATAAAGGCCCATAAAAAAAACAGTATTGCCCACCTGCTGCATTTTTTTAGAGTAAGGAAAAAGAACATTGCCTGGGCAAAATGACTGGTAGCGTGAGAAGAAGTAAAACTAGAGCTGGTAGGACAATAGGTAATAAAAAATCGAATTTTTCCAATTACTTCAATATCCCGGCAGGGCCTTAAGCGCATTATATTTTCTTTGATAACCTGGCTACTGATAATGTCTGCCAGTGCAGCAGTTAAAATTACACCCAATACCCACCACCATCCTTCCTTTCCAAAATTAACGGTAACAAAAATTAATAAAAATAAATAGAGCGGAACCCAGAATAAGGTTTCACGCATAAATGGTAAAACAGAATCAAAAAAAGCATTACCGCCTTGCTGATTGATATGTGTAAGTAACCACAAATCCGCCGTTTGAATATGTTGCCAGAATGTTAATAGAATGGTGAGAGGAAGGAAAGACATAACTGCAAAAATAAATACTATAATTTTACCACTTATTATTTTTAAAAATGAGGTTTTTGCATCTTCGAAGGCTAAACAAGTGGGTAATCTGGTCGGTCTTTGCAATGGTTGTGTTTATGACCCTTATGCGATTTCTTTTTTATTTTTCTTTTAATAATCAGGGAAACGGTTTTAAAAGCCTGGGAGCTACATTTTTTCTTGGTTTAAGGTTCGACATGCGTGCTGCCTGTTTATTGGTGTTACCGATGTTTATACTTGGTCAATTTTCCAAACTCGATCCTTTTAAAAGCAGTAGAGCTCGAAAGGCCTGGATGGTTTATTGGGTGATTTGTATGCTGGGATTGGTTTTGTTTTATGAAATTGATATTGCCCACTATGCCTATCTCTCTCAACGCCTCAACGCAAGTGCATTAAATTATTTACAGGATGCCGGGATTTCTAAAAATATGATTTGGGAATCCTATCCAGTTATTCGGTTACTATTATTGTTTTTGATCGTTACTTTTTTAATGATCTGGGTAATTCGGTTAGGCTTTAGGTTCATTAATAGAAATGCAACAGTAACAAAAAGGATAAACAGGTTTATTGAGTTTCCTATTCTTTTTTTATCCATATTGATTTTGGTATTTGGAAAAATTAATCAATACCCGATGCGCTGGAGCGATGCATTTGGGTTGGGGAATGATTATAAGGCAAATCTTGCATTGAATCCATTTGAATCTTTTTTTAATACGCTGAAATTTCGAAACATTAGTTACGACGAAAAAAAAGTTAAAGAATTGTTCCCTGTATTGGCAAAGTATTATGGTGTAGATTCTTCCTCGCTATTAAATTTTACCAGGAGGGTAACGGTGCCTGATAGTATGCAGATAGTAAAACCTAATATTGTATTGATCATTTGTGAATCCTTTAGTGCCTATAAAAGTTCTTTGTGGGGCAACCCACTTAATACGACGCCATTTTTTGATAGTTTATCCAAAAAAGGATTATTTTTTGATCGTTGTTTTACTCCCAGTTATGGAACAGCGCGGGGCGTATGGGCCAGTTTAACAGGAATTACGGATGTTGAATTACCCAATACCTCCAGCAGGAATCCGCTGGCAGTTGATCAGCACCTTATTCTAAATGATTTTAATGGGTACGAAAAATATTACTTTATTGGAGGAAGCCCCAGTTGGGCAAATATCCGGGGATTGCTCATGAATAATATTAATGGACTTCATTTGTATGATGAGGAATCGCTCGATGCTCCTCGATTGGATGTTTGGGGAGTGAGTGATAAAAATCTTTTATTGGAGAGTAATAAAATTCTGGCAAAAGAAAGCAACCCTTTTTTTGCAGTTATTCAAACGGCCGATAATCACCGGCCCTATACAATACCGGTAGAAGATTCCGGCTTTGTTGTTCGAACGACTACGGAAGATTCATTGGATAGGTTTGGTTTTATGGATCAGCTTAGCTACAACCTTAAACTAAAAGAATACAATGCATTTCGATATTCGGATTATACATTTCAGCAATTTATGAAGGCCGCAGAAAAGGAAAAGTATTTTACCAATACTGTTTTTGTTTTTATAGGGGATCATGGCATTGCAGGTGACGCGGGCAATATGTTTTCAAGGGCATGGACCGAACAGCGATTAACAGCCGAACATGTACCATTATTGTTTTTTTATCCAGGTAAAATTGAAGCGAAGCGGAGTTCTGTTATTTGTTCGCAGGTAGATCTTATGCCTACGATAGCTGGTATTAGTTCAATTTCCTATACGAATTCAGCGCTTGGCCGCAATTTATTGGATTCCCCGGCCTATATTCCTTTTGCTTTTATTTTTGATCCTGATCAGCGGCAATCGGGTGTTATTATGGGAGATCAATTCTATCGGAAACAACTATTAACCGGCAAAGAAGAACTGGTATCTATAAGAAATAAGAATCAAACGGATACATTTGCATCGGTTAGCTATTCAAAAGAAGAAATGAAACTACTTAATGAAGCAGTCTATCAGGCATCAAGGTATTTGTTATTTAATAATAAAAAGAAAACTAAGGTTGTTAACTAATTTTATTCTATGAGTTGCACTACCATAATTACAATTTTATCCCTGCTTTTAATTTCCTGTGGCAACCGTTTAACCAATGCCGGTTCTTCGGTATCATCGAAAGCAGCCAAAGCAACTTGTGAAACACCTCAAAAAATTACCGCTATTTATAGAGAGTATGTCTATGACCTCAACGGTTATGAAGGAGTAGGTGGAGGCTCAGCTTTTAATTTGTTTGATGAGAATAAATTTGTTGACCCAAAGGGATCCATTCAAACTAACGATTACCACCCTACTACCAATCCGCATCCGGTAATGGCTAATTCTTTCTATTACCCCGCGAAAAGAGGAAATCGTATTGTAGTTGATTTGCGTATTGGATATAAAATCAGTGAAATTTATTTATATGATATGGCCAGGCAGGCAGATAGTGTTTGGATTTATACCGGAACAATGCAAAACTGGAAACTAAAAGCTGCATTAACTACGAGAGGCGAAACAACCCAATGGGGTTGGCGAAAGTTTTCAATTGATGACAGTAGCCGTTATATTATGTTTCGCTTCAATAGTTGGGAAGCAAATATTACCGAATCAGTAATTTACGGTTGTGCATTCGGTAACATTCCACAACCGCCCATTCAAGAATACACAGGCCCACGGTTAGCACCAAAAACACTTAAGGAATTTTTAGGGATTAATAGTTACCAGGTAGTGCCTTTAAAATTTATGAAACCTTTTTATAATACAAGGTTATATACACCAACCGACTTTATTGACCGGGATACTATTAATGAGTTTCCGAATCAGCAATTTAATCTTGCTGCACAAGGCTGGTGGAATGGTGGAGTAATGGATTATACTTTTTTTGCTGATTCAATTGTGCGATATGCCAATGCCAAAATCTGGTATTCATTAAAAGGAGTTCCCTGGTGGATGAAGAAACAGGGATTGGACGACAATGACAGACCCGTCACTAAAATTGGAATGAATACAGAAGATCCATTTAGTTATGGACGTCATGCAAGTATGCTTTGGCATTTGGCTGCATTGTATGGCAATACAAAAGTTGATACCAATCTGCTTCAGGTATATAACAGTCCGCGTTTTAGTGGCCGAGGTTTAATGAATCTTTGGGAGAATGGAAATGAATTAGATGCTAATTGGGTAGGTAATAAATATTGTAACCCCATTGAGTATTTTGCTATCAGTAGTGCAGATTATGACGGTCATGAAGGAAGGATGGGAAAATATATGGGAATAAAAAATGCAGATCCTGGCAGTGAGTTAATGACCGCAGGGTTGGCCGGGCTCGATACAAACAGAATTCGGGTACTCGACTTTTTATGCCGAACATTACGCAACGATCAGCAATTCCTATGGAAAGGAGGTATTCAATATCATTGCTATTCAGTTGATGGAAAAGGACGTTTTCCAGGAGAAGCATTTGCTTATTCAAACAGAGGAGCATCTCCCGAAGAAGATTCATTGCGAATCAGGATGCAAAAAGTTCGCGATTATTCCTATAAGATTGCTCCGGGCGTGGAAGTTATTTTGGGAGAGTATGGTTACGATAAGAATCAGAAAAGTAAAGTGTCAACACCTATTGTTAAAGGATATAATGAAAAACAAAGTCAGGGGATCATGCTGTTGCGGGGAATCAACGCGATGTCTTTTTCCGGATTTGATAAATTAACACTCTTCTGGATAAAAGACGATTACGGGGAAAATGAGCAGCCCTATGAAATGTTTTTTTTAAGTTGTGGAATAATAAGGCATAAAGGCGTTGATCTATACGAGCCATTTCCAGCCTGGTACTATATCAGCACGCTTATCAATACTATAGGTGATTTTGTTCCCGAAAAAATTATCAGTGAGCAAAGTAATGTTTGGCTATATAAATACCGAAGCAAATCATCGCCTGATTCTGTTGCCTATTTTATTTATTGTCCAACCTATAATGGATCTAAACTGGATAATTACGAATTGAAAGTGGGGATGAAAGCAAGTAATGCTTTTGAAGTGAGTATGCTTGATAACTCGGAGACGGGTAACCGAATTGATAAAACAATCAATAAAGGAGTTGTAATGATTAATGTAACAGAAGTTCCAAAAATTATTATTGTAAAAGAAAAATAATACGGGTATCAATTAATTTTCCTGGCGATAAGGATCAGCCGGGGAGACTTCCTGAAGTCGTAGGCATTGAAAGAATAATCCCCAAAAACTTCCTGTACCTGTAATTGATGGAAGGAAAACATATCATTAAAATCACCCAACGTAAACCTGGCTACTTTTTCTGTGAATTCAAACGGAATTTCCTGCGTTTCATCTTCTACAATTATTTTTTTGAAAAAATGCTTTTCATCATACCATCGTGTAATTGAGTAATTAATATTGTTTATCATCTTTTCTTCTTTGTGAACGAAATGGTCTATCGCAAAGTGTACATTCAAATAATCTAATACAAAAGATCCACCTCTCT
>JBJXDV010000067.1:0-8647 GCA_046153465.1 Chitinophagaceae bacterium | reverse complement strand
CTCCGCCCACATAAGTAGTAACGGTGGTTTTATTGGGCGTTACGGTTTTATCCAATACCGTTTTTTGTAGTTTATTACCACTGGCATCGTAGGTATAACTAATGGTTCCTTTATCGGTAACGCCATCATCTTTTTTAATAGTAATTACCAGGGGCAGGTTCAAATGATTATAGGTAATAGCAGTTATCTTTTTGTTTTTATCTATGGTAAGGTTGCCATTATCGTCGTATAGATAATCATCGGCACTGGTGTTTTTATCAGTAAGATCGCCCAGTTTATTATCGCCTGTAACTACATCGGTTACGGCTAATAGCTTGTTACTATTGCCGGTATTCATATAAGCATAATTAATCTGGTCTATCAATGCGCCCGGTGTTCCTACCTTCCAACCGTATTGAGAGAGTTGTTTAATATTTCCATTGGCATCATAAGCAGTAGTGGGGTCCAGGCCATCACCCATCTGTACACTAAATTTCATATTGGTATTGCTCCAGGTGCTGCCAGCATCATTCTGTACAAAATCGGCTTTCAGCAAACGGTTAATATTATCGTACCCATAATCAAACTTACGGCGTATTTCATCGCCCGCGCTTTTCCAAATCACCCCGCTGATATTGCCGTTGAATTGTGCATTGGCAAAACTGGTGGTACCCGGTTTGGTAGTGGTTTTATCGTACCCCATTTCAAAGCCAAAATAATTTTCACTATAGCCGCTGGCGCCCCTGTCCAGTAAATATCCTCTATTGATGCCTGTTAGCCAGCCCCGGATATTGTATTCGCTGGTAAGTGTTTCTAACCCGGCATTACTATTATACGTGGGCGACAATTTTTTACTACGCAATTGCCCAACGGTATTGTATTGGTTGCTTACTATAGGTTGTTCGGCCTTAGTAACAGTTACTCCATTGATAATGCTGCTTACCGATTTTTTTACCTGCAATAACCTGCCTGCATCATCGTACTCCATTTTGGTAATAATGGTATGTGTTTGCGGGTTACCGGCAGTAGCATTTTGCTGGCGCTGCACCATTACCAGTACCTGGCCCACATAACTGTATTGGGTAGTTACAATATCTACGCCCCCCGTAGTATTCTGGCTTTTTGCCTGCACCACTCTTCCCTTGTCATCGTAAAAACTGGCCGTGTATAAAAACTGGCTGGCTGTTCCCAATACTTTTATTTTGGTACCAGTTATCATGCCCCGCGCTATGGGCATGGGCGTATATCCCTGAGGGTATGGAAAGCTGCTATTACTGGGCGCCAGCAGGGAAGCGCTGAAACTATTATCGAAGGTTTGCAGGCCAGCAGGCAGCGCACTATAGGTATCGTAATAGGTTTCGCTCAACAATTCAAACCCACTGGCAGGTATAGTTGAAATAGTAAAGGGATAATTGGTTACGGTAAAAGCATTGGTACGGTGTTGATCTCCTGTAAGCACCGAGTTCCACAAACCCGTATTTATGGGGCGGTTCTGATCGTCGTATATGGTAACCATCCATTTGCCGGCATTTTTCAAATTGGCATCCTGCGTCATTATTAACCGATCGCGCGCATCATATACCATTTGTACTTCTTTGGCGCCGGGTACTTTTTTTACAATCATTCTTCCGCGGGCATCGTATTCGTACCGGAAACTTTGTTCCAGTTTTATATCTGCTGTAATAACCCATCCACTGCCGATTAACAGTTCAACCCCCCTGGGTTGTATTACATAACGAAGATTATTGTAATCGTCGTAAATATAATAGGTACTTAACCAACCGGTATAGCTGGCGCCGGTTATAGTTCAACAGAAAAAAAGCTACGCAAACTAGCGGCCGATAGGTAAAGATGACAAAGTTTGCAAAAGCATTCGATCTCTATTAATTGCTCTTATTGGATCAATCCGGGTATTGCTCCCTATCTTACTAAAAGGTTATTTGTTGACTCTTTGGAAGAATTGCCGTAAATCTGGAGTTGAAATATTAATTCTCTATTATTGTTAAAAAAATAGATTTTGAAAAAAGTAAACTGCAATATTTTAAGGATGAAGTATCGAATATCATTGACAATATTGAACAAATACTAAAAAGTATTGAATTTATAGTTGACTCAAACAGCAAAGATGAAATATCAAAATACAAGATTTTCTTTGGCTTACATTAAGTAATTAATCCAAAATAGCCTCTTTCTTCGCGGCTTGTAGCCGCGAAGTACTATTCTATCGCTTTTAGCGATTAACAGCATTATTCACAAAAAGCTCATTAGCGCCAACTCATACCCCTGCAGCCCCAACCCAACAATCGGTCCTTTTGCTTTAGCAGATACATGAGATAGTTTTCGAAAATCTTCCCGCGCATGTATATTACTGATATGTACTTCAATCACTGGAGTTTTTATTCCGGCAATAGCATCTCCAATCGCAACAGAAGTATGGGTATAACCACCCGGATTTAGAATGATACCATCATAGTCGAATCCAATTCGTTGCAGTTCGTTAATCAATTCTCCTTCTACATTACTTTGAAAATAATATAATTCAATTCCTGAATGTTTCTTTTTTAATTCCTGGAAGAATTCTTCAAAGGATTTATTGCCATAAATAGCTGTTTCTCTTTTACCAAGGAGATTAAGATTGGGCCCGTTGATGATAGCAATTTTCATGTAGTAATTTATTAAAGCTAAAATACATTCTTTTATGGTTTTGAGCAGAGCATTATTGACGATTCCTCTATTCAATAAATAAGCAATAAAAAACCCTGCTTTTGCAGGGTTCTATTTTTAGTTAAGGCTTTTTTTAATCATACCGATAAACTGATCAAAAAGGTAGCGACTATCGTGTGGACCCGGAGTACTTTCGGGGTGGTATTGCACCGAAAAAGCTGGCTTATCTTTTAATCGTATCCCTTCCACCGAATCATCATTCAAATTTACATGCGTTACTTCTACCTGCGGTGCATTTTTGATGGTAGCAGGATCTACACCAAAACCATGGTTTTGTGTAGTTACTTCGCAGAGACCAGTCAGTAAATTTTTTACCGGGTGATTCAATCCACGATGGCCATGATGCAATTTATATGTTTCAACACCTGATGCGAGCGCCAACAATTGATGACCTAAGCAGATACCAAATGTTGGCTTATTTTCATTCAAAATATCTTTTACTGTTTCAACTGCATAAGGCATAGCAGCAGGATCTCCGGGGCCATTCGAAATAAAATACCCTGTTGGATTAAATTTTTTCAACTCCGCCAATTTTGTTTTGGCTGGAAAAACTTTTACATAAGCGCCCCGGTCTACCATACATGAAATGATATGTTGTTTGGTACCAAAATCCATCACAGCAATTCGAATCGGTGATTTTTCATCCCCTTTCAAATAAGGTTCTTGTGTACTTACAAAACTCGCTAATTCCAATCCATCCATATCAGGCACTTTCGCCAGTTCCTTTTTTAATACTTCCACATCCAATATTTCAGAAGAAATGATACAGTTCATTGCACCGTTTTCCCGAACATGTGCTACCAATGCTCTCGTATCTACCCCTTCAATACAAACGATATTATTCATAAGGAGATAGGTCTCTAAAGAAGCATCTGCTTTTTTTCGTGAGAACTGCTCTTCCAGATTACGGCATATTAGCCCTCGTATCTTTACTGATTCTGACTCTACTTCATCATCTTTCACCCCATAATTACCAATATGAACACTGTTCATGATAATTACCTGGCCGTAATAACTGGGATCTGTAAAAACTTCCTGGTAACCTGTCATTCCGGTATTGAAACAGATTTCACCGGTAGTGGTACCAATTTTACCAAAGGCTTTACCGTAATGAACGGTGCCATCGGCTAACAAAAGAATTGCCTGGGGTTGAACAGTATGTGCTTGCATAGTTATGATTAAAATCTTTGCAAAATAAATTATAGAAAGCCAGAATTCAAAGAGTAATTGCCCACATTCTTGAAAATAGTCTCATAAACTAAAAAAAAGCCCCGGAAAATTTCCGGGGCCGGGCTATTACACTAAAATCTTATGCTCATTCTGCAGCTTTTTCTTCTGCCGGAGGTGTAACTTCAGTTTTTTCGGTTACTTTTTTCGAAGTTCTTCCACGCCGCGTTTTCTTTGACGAATCCTTAGTATCGCCTTTACCCTTGCCATAGATGTCATTGAAATCAACCAGCTCAATCATAGCTGTTTCTGCATTGTCACCAGTACGTGCACCTAATTTGATAATCCGAGTGTATCCACCTGGCCTGCCTGCAACTTTTTCAGCGATTGTTCCGAACAATTCAGTGATGGCTTCTTTATCCTGAAGGTAACTAAATACAACCCTACGTTGGTGAGTAGTATTTTCTTTTCCTTTCGTGATTAGCGGCTCTACATAAATACGAAGTGATTTTGCCTTGGCCAGGGTGGTGATGATTCGCTTATGCTTTATTAATGCAATAGCAAGGTTACTCAGCAAAGCTCTGCGATGAGAAGCTGTTCTGCTAAGATTTTTGATTTTGTCTCCGTGACGCATGACGTTTAGTTTTATTCGGTTAGACCGTGTCAGGAATTCTAACCTACATTATAAATTAGCACAATAAATACATGTGCTTACAAGAAGAGTTACATATCTTCTTTATCCAATCCCATCTTTCCTAAATCCATACCGAAATGCAAGCCTCTTTCAGCGAGCACCTGTTCAATTTCTGCCAGTGATTTCTGACCGAAGTTGCGGAACTTCATCAGGTCTTCCTGTTCGTATTGAACCAATTCACTTAAGCTATTAATTTTTGCAGCTTTCAGGCAATTGAATGCGCGAACTGAAAGATCAAGATCTTCAAGTGGTGTTTTCAATACCTTACGTAATTGCAGCATTTGTTCATCTACCACATCTTCTTTCTTATCTTCTTTGCTATCGAACGTAATATTTTCATCAGTAATAATCATCAGGTGCTGGATAAGTATACGGCTTGCCTGTTTTACGGCTTCTTCCGGATGAATGGTACCATCTGTAGAAACTTCCATGATCAACTTTTCGAAGTCGGTACGCTGCTCAACGCGGGTATTTTCAATCGTGTATTTTACGTTCTTTATTGGAGTAAAGATTGAATCCGTTGGGATATATCCAAGGGGTGCCTCTTTCAATTTATTATCTTCAGCAGATACATAACCGCGCCCTTTTGCGATGGTAATTTCTATATCTAATTTTGCAGAAGTATCCAGCGTGCATATTAATAATTCAGGATTCATGATTTCGAAGCTTTGTGTTGCTTCGGCAATCATAGCTGCTGTTAATTCTGTTTTGTTCTTAATGCTGAGCGTAACTTTTTCCAGGCTTACTTCATGTTCCACTTTCTTTTTGAAACGAACCTGTTTCAAGTTGAGAATGATTTCCAGTAGATCTTCGGTTATACCTTTCATGGTGGCAAACTCGTGGTCAATACCTTCAACGCGTATACCTACAATCGCATACCCTTCTAATGAATTCAGTAATACCCTACGCAAGGAATTACCGATGGTTACACCATAACCAGGTTCTAATGGACGAAACTCAAATTGAGCTTCGAAATCTGTTGCTTTTTGCAGAATGATCTTATCGGGTTTCTGAAAGTTTAAGATGGCCATGTTTTTATTTCAGATTTTAGTTTGAAAAATTTATGAACGGGCTAAGAAATTTTAAATGGACGTTAGCAGCTCTTATTTGCTATACAATTCCACGATTAATTGCTCCTTAATGTTTTCCGGAACGCTTTCTCTTTCTGGGTAAGCAACAAAGGTACCTTTCATATCTGCTTCGCTCCAGTCTAACCAGGTAAATTTCTGGTTCTTTCCTCTAAACTGTCCAGTGATAGCAACATTTGCCTTATCTTTTTCTTTGATACCGATAATATCCCCTGGCTTTAATTGGTATGAAGGAACATTCACTACGTCTCCGTTCACAGTAATATGCTTATGAGAAACAAGCTGACGGGCTCCTGGTCTTGAAATAGCGATCCCGAGTCTATAAACTGCATTGTCTAAGCGCGCTTCCAAAAGTTTAATCAGGTTTTCACCTGTTACACCTTTAATACGGGCAGCTTCTTCAAATGTTTTGCGGAACTGGCGCTCTAATACACCGTAGGTATATTTTGCTTTTTGCTTTTCCTTTAACTGGATTGCATATTCGCCCGGCGCTTTGCGCTTTTTGGAGGGGCCATGCTGACCTGGAGGAAAACTACTTTTTGTTAGGTATTTGCCATTGCCTAAGATGGGTTCCCCGAATATTCTGCATATACGGGTTTTGGGACCTGTGTAACGTGCCATAATCTTAATTTCATTTCGATTTTTTTAAAAACCGGTGAACTGATCGGTAAAAAATCGTAAAAAATAAATCAGTCACCTTTTATTAAATGAACTGCTCTGATCCTTTCAAAGCAATTATAGCGCTCTATAAAGTTGTGAAATGTGATTTTCGAATTTTGATTTCTTTATGTTTTACAGACCAAATGAAATTTATTTCGCTGTTACACCAGAACAAATCATAAATTCTATACCATAAATCCCTTATCATAAATTTCTACACTCTTCTCTTTTTGGGAGGTCGGCAACCGTTATGCGGAAGCGGAGTTACATCCTTTATCATATTCACTTCAATGCCCGATTGAGACAATGACCGAATAGAACTTTCACGACCAGATCCCGGGCCCTTTACAAAAACATCTACTCTTTTCACTCCAGCATCAAAGGCAACTTTTGCCGCATCAGCGGCAGCCATCTGGGCAGCATAAGGAGTATTCTTTTTAGAACCCTTAAACCCCATTTTACCGGCGCTGCTCCAGGAAATCAACTGGCCATTTTTATTGGTAATACTAATAATGATGTTGTTGAACGTAGCTGATATATGGGCATCCCCATAAGAATCTACCCTCACCACTCTTTTCTTTGCCGCAGCTTTTGCGCTGGGAACCTGTTGTTGTGCTTTTGCCATAATTGAAACCTAGGTAATCATTCGTTGTTAAAAAATCTTTCCGGTTAAACCGGAACTGAATCAATTCTCCTCCTGCACCGGGGTATCCGCAATTGATTCAAAAAATTCGGGTGCATTAAATTATTATGCTACAAGTTTAAAGCGGCGGCCAATGAGCAATGTTCTACTAAAGGCTTCCGCTAAACGCTCATTTACTTCTTAGGTGCTTTCTTTTTACCGGCAACCGTCTTACGCTTTCCCTTACGTGTACGGCTATTGGTTTTTGTACGCTGACCACGAAGTGGCAATCCCTTACGATGACGCAATCCGCGATAGCACGCAATATCAAGCAAACGCTTAATGCTCATTTGTACTTCCGAACGTAATTGTCCCTCTACTTTTAATTCATTCGTAATGATATTACGAATAGCATTCAGCTCGTCATCATCCCATTGATTCACTTTCTTATTTACATCAATCCCAGATTTTGTAAGGATGTATTTTGCAGTAGAAGGGCCAATACCAAAAATATAGGTAAGTCCAATTTCTCCTCTCTTATTTTTTGGTAAATCCACACCGGCGATACGAGCCATATTAATTGTTTATAGTTTATTGTTTATAGTTTGAGGTTGGTTCCAGATGCAGCGGGATATCTTGGTTTTGACTCATGACTCCCAATTACAGGCTCCAGACTCTTATCCCTGGCGCTGCTTAAAGCGGGGATTCTTTTTGTTGATTACATATAATCTTCCTTTGCGGCGAACGATCTTGCAATCAACGCTTCTTTTCTTAATAGATGCTCTTACTTTCATTGTTATCGCTTTTAACTTTATCGAAAAAAATCTTTCTATTATTTATACCGGAAAATAATTCTCCCCCTGGTTAAATCATATGGGCTCATCTCCACACCTACTTTATCGCCAGGCAAAATTCTTATATAATTCATCCGCATTTTTCCGGAAATTGTTGCCAGTATTTCATGCCCGTTTTCGAGTTTAACCTTGAACATAGCATTCGATAAAGCTTCTACAATTGATCCATCCTGTTTAATTAGCGGTTGTTTACCCATATATTTTTAAGGAGCGCAAAGATAGCATTATCAGCCACAAATAAGAAAAAATTGGGGATATTTTTCTCATTTCTGTGGAAAAACAGCGGATAAATCGACAAATCGGTGGCCAATATCCTTCGAAACTGCCTATTGGTTGAGTTCCACCTTAGTCATATCGTAATAATGATTTTGTAAATCGTGTACAAAAAATGGTTGATGTACCTGGCGCTTGTCTTCCCGCCACCAGATTTCTATGGTTGAAAAATCTCCTTTGTGAGGCAACAGCAACCGAAAAGAATCTTTCATATATTTTACAGATCCATCAGAATTCTCTTGGTGTTGAAAACCCAATTTCGTCAATTGCACCTCATCCAATGGAACCGGAAATAAATTTTCTGATGGAAACCAAAACTCCTGGACATCTGTTTCAACACAAACTTCCTTATCCTCCCTGTTTAAGTCCTTTACTACTCCCTGGGTGCGCTCACCCTCATACTCAGCCAGTACAATATCTCCGGGTTTGATACTTGAAAATTTAATCATATAGCAATTGGTTTAGGAATTGAATTTACAAAAAATGATTGATTGCTTTGAAATTTTGTTAGGAAATTAGAAATGATTAGTAAACCGAAGATGGCAAATTATTTTTTTCTAATGATAAACACCTTTCCAGCCAGCCA
>JBJXDV010000066.1:0-5604 GCA_046153465.1 Chitinophagaceae bacterium | reverse complement strand
GGAGGATTAGAATTTTAATTCTTTTGGTTGTTGAGCGGTATGCTGGTGTTCGGTTCCCGCATACACAAATAATTTTTTAATCATTTTCCGGCCGAGGCGATTTTTGGGTAGCATCCCTCTTACTGCTCTTTCCAGCAATGCATCAGGACGACGCTTAAGTAAATCTTTCGCGATTTCAGTTTTTTGGCCACCCGGGTAACCAGAGAAAGTAAGATATTCTTTCTCATCTAATTTGTTCCCGGTAAAGCGAACCTTATCGGCGTTAATAATAATTACATAATCTCCGCAATCAACATGTGGCGTATAATACGCTTTATTCTTTCCTCGAAGAACAGAAGCGATTCTAGCACACATACGTCCTACGGTTTGATTGGTACCGTCTACAACATACCAGTTGTGTTTCACGGTAGCCGCGTTAGCATGTTTTGTAACAAAATGTAGCTTACTCATTTAATATGCTTTGGGCTATCAGATACAAACTATAATCTAATCCAATAGCCGGTTAAAAATTTAAACAGGCGCGCCATCCCGCTCTCCTGTTTCCAAATATCAATCGATGAATTTTTATCGATTGTTAAAAGGGTCGCGAAGATAAGCCCAACCTGGTCAATCGACCAAACATTCTATCTATAATATTTTACCGCACCCTTATAAAAAGCTGATATACAATAAAATTTTTGCTCAAAAATTTTGATCGCCTTATTTACGGGGTATTTTCATTGATTAAAAGGAATCAAAATCTAGCCGACTATTTAGTAGTACGGTTCACTCAATATATTTGGTTAAATGATATTCCTAACTAAAGCAAGTGGCTTTTCTTGAATACAGATCTGATTTCTTCGCATGGCTATTTTATCTTGCATGAAATAAAACTGTTACTACATAATGTCTATTCACTCACTTGGCCGAAATATTTTTGGCAACCCGGCAAATGCTGGCAATCTTATGCCAATCAATGAAGCCCTTCAATTATTAAACGAATGGGTTCCAAATGAACGGCTCCGCTTACATATGAAGCAGGTTGCAGCAGTGATGAAAGCATGGGCGATTGAGAAAGAAAATGCCGATGAGCAAACAGCCCTTAAGTGGGAATTAGCAGGTTTATTGCACGATGCAGATTGGGAAAAACACCCCGATGATCACTGCAGAATAATTATAGAAGAATTAGAAAGAAGAAATATTGATCCGGAAATTATTCATTGTATTGCATCTCATGGTCCGCGGTATTTTGGTGTAGAACCGGAAAGTAAGATGGATAAAATGATTTATGCTTTTGATGAACTCTCTGGATTTATACATGCTGCTGCATTAATTCGACCTACCCGTTATGAAGGAATGGATGCAAAGAGTATCCAGAAAAAACTCAAAACACTTTCTTTCGCTGCACAGGTAAATCGCGATGATATTACTGATGCTTTATCCAGGATATCAATACCCCTCGAAGAATTAATTGAATTTATGATTAGAATACAAAAACATGTTCAATAAATTATTGTTCTAATCTATTTTTTTTTAATACTCCTTGGTTTAAACTCTCGGCTATTATTGCGCAATCTGTTCTTCACCAAATGAAATTATCAGTTAGTATTCATTTATTGTCTTCTTACCCGTTAATTTTTAGATTTAACAGC
Source organism: Chitinophagaceae bacterium (assembly GCA_046153465.1). Classification (GTDB taxonomy): domain Bacteria; phylum Bacteroidota; class Bacteroidia; order Chitinophagales; family Chitinophagaceae; genus Endoryza. The sequence continues at coordinate 3,973 of JBJXDV010000066.1, read as the reverse complement.
AGGCATATTTTCTCCCCCCAAATGAAATATAAGATCTGTTATATTTCCCTTTTCATCTACCTTAAAGGTTATACTGCCTGCCGTTTCTTTTAACGCAAATTCTTTGGAAGAAATTGGAACAAGCTCTAATTCTCCTGGCCTCCAAAAAAAATCTGCATACAAGCTGCCGTTCTTTTTTGTAACAACGATGGGCGCTTTAGAATTTGGCCGATCGTAACTTCCAGTAAACTTATCTAAATCTATATCAGCTATCGTTATGGATTTATCATTATTATCGCCGATCGGCATTTTTAGTTCTGGTAAAGGCAATGCCCAAATATTACGAAAGCGAACCTTACAATTGTGTTCCTGCAGGGTAATCGGCATTTTATCTGCATGAGTTTTATAAGGTAAATACTTTAACCAGGAGGTAGGTCCTTTATATTCTTCATTATCCTGAACGACAATACCATTGTGTATAACGGTAATGCGTGCTGGAGATTGGAGATTGCCTCCTTCTGTAAAACGAGGTCTTCGAAAGGAAATATCATAGGCATTCCATTCTCCCCGGGGTTTGCAGGCATTGAATCGTGGTGGAGCCTGCCCATAAATTGCTCCAGCCTGCCCATCAGCATAGGTATCTGCCTGGTAAGAATCCAATACCTGCATTTCATATTGATTCATAAAAAAAATTCCACTGTTTCCACGATCCTGTCCTCTTCTCGTAGAATCATCGGGTGAGGCCCATTCAATATGTAGAAATACATCTCCAAAACTTTCTTTGGATTGAATTTCTCCGGTTCCGGGAACAATTTCCATATAATCTTTTTCGAGTTTCCATTTTGGATCATTCCCTTCTTTGCTTTTCCATTGCGAAAGATCAGTTCCATTAAACAAAATAACTGAACCTTTAGGTGCAGGGGCAGGAAGCAATTGATTAACCGGTTCAATTACGGTTGGTTTTGTGCGATTCATATCATGAATTTTCCATTGAACAGGAGCTACCATACTATCGAGTTTAGTAATTGATGAAATAGTAGTTGGGTCTTGTTGACAACTACTATAAAGTAAACCTGCTAAACCCAGCATAGAGATTATTTTTCTTCCATTCATTGCTCGCATCTTTATAAATTTTATGTTCTAAACCCAATTAAAATTACGGCTGTTTATCTTTTCAGAACTATTAGAATGTTTTATCATCTCTTACTAAGCATTAGCAATTCATATAATTCTATATAACTTAAACGACTACACTATTTCATTGAATTACTAAAGATTTCCCTTCTTTAACTCATTAACAGCAAAATCTGCTGCTCTTGCGGTTAAAGCCATATAGGTTAGCGATGGATTTTGGCAGGCGCTCGAAGTCATACATGCCCCATCAGTAACAAATACATTCTTTGCTTCCCATAACTGATTATTTTCATTTAATACTGATGATTTAGGATCCTTTCCCATACGGGCGGTTCCCATTTCATGTATGCCTTGCCCGATTGCATAGTCACTATCCCAGGTACTAATATTTTTTACCCCCGCTGTTTCAAACATTGCCACCAGTTCTTTAATAATGTCCTTACGCATTTTTAATTCATTCTCTTTTAATTCCGCATTCATTGAAAGAACGGGCAACCCCCATTTGTCTTTTACATTTTTATTAAGTGAAATTTTATTATCATGATAAGGTAGTATCTCCCCAAACCCGGTTGCTCCAATACTCCACTCTCCAGGTTCTGTTAATGCCTCTTTAAATTCGGCTCCAATATTCATTTCAGCTACATCGCGGCTCCATCCTTGTCTGCTTGCACTGCCCTGATATCCATAACCCCGAAGGAAATCCCTTTTATCGTTATATAAATTTGCAAATCTTGAAATATAAAAACCATTGGCGCGGCGACCAAAATAATATTTATCCTCAAATCCTTCCACTGTTCCTTGAGCGCCCAGCATATAATGATGGTCCATTACATTATGACCCAATTCACCACTGCTGCTTCCCAATCCATCGGGCCATATATCAGTGGCAGAATTCATTAATACCCATGCACTGTTTAATGCGGAAGCGTTCAAAAAAATAATTTTTGCATGAAACTCATAGGTTTGATTTGTTTCAGCATCTAATACTTCAGCACCTGTGGCCTTCTTTGTATTTTTATCATAGATGATTTTTGTAACTATGCTCCAGGGCCGAATAGTTAAATTTCCAGTTGCTTTTGCTGCAGGTAACGTAGATGATTGAGTGCTAAAATATCCTCCGAAGGGGCAACCTTCCCAACAACGGTTCCTGAATTGACATTTGGTTCTTCCAGGAATTGCTTCTGTAAGATTTGCTACTCGCCCAATAAACATATGGCGTTGATTTTTATAAGATTTTTTTATTCTTGCTGCAACATCTTTTTCAACGCAATTCAAATCCATTGGTGGAAGAAAATGGCCATCAGGTAAGTGAGCCAACCCTTCTTTAGACCCACTAATGCCAGCAAATTTTTCTACATAGTCATACCATTTTTCAAGATGTTTATACCTGATTGGCCAATCAATAGCGATTCCATCCTTCGCATTAGCATCAAAATCAAAATCACTTAAGCGATAACTCTGCCGCCCCCATAAAATGGAACGACCGCCCAACTGATAACTTCGCCACCATGCGAAAGGTTTTTCCTGAATGTAAGGACAATCCTTTTCGTTTACCCATGAATCCATAATAGCTTCCTGTGCAGCGGTTCCATACATTGCCCAATCTCTTGAAATGACGGGGTTATCATTTTTATATTGTAAGGGTGCCTTTCCGCGATGTTTGAAATCCCATGGGTCATTTCCAGCCGTTGAATAATCTTTTAAATGCTCATAGTTTCTTCCTCGTTCAAGCATCAATACTTTCATGCCTTTTTCACAAAGTTCTTTTGCTGCCCATCCGCCACTTATACCTGAACCAATTACAATGGCATCGTATGTATTTTGAATTACTGCTTTGTTATTTATATTCAAAGAATCTCCCGGCATTATATTTTTTTTATATGATCTGCTAATTATAGTTTTTCAATTTCTATTTTTCGATAATAAATTTCAGCTCCTTCCGATTGAATAATTATTTTTCCTTTATTTAAACTTGGATCTGTGCATTCATTTACAATTACTCCATTTACAATATGAGTAATTTTCCCCATTCTGGCAATTACCTCTACCCGGTTCCATTCACCATTAGGTTTTTCTGCATCTTTTTTCTTTTGGTACCTGCAATAATCTTTAGGCACTGTACGAATACCATCAACCATAATTGTTGTACTATCTACCATCCAAAAATCTCCAACATCTCCTTCCTGTATTTGACACTCAATCCCCTTGGGCCAAACTAAATCTTTATTATAAAGAGGTACATGATATAATATTCCATTATCCCTTCTGGTGGTATCTGCGTCTCTTGGTGGATATTTTTTTACGCCCCATTTAAATTCAACAACCAGGTGAAAATTACTGTACTCTTTTTCCGTGCATATATAACCGAATTCTTTACCGGAAATATGCAATACGCCACCCTCAATACTAAATACTTTTTCGGGATCATTATTCTTTCCCTTTGATTTGAGAAAACTGTACCATCCTTCTAAGTTCTTTCCATTAAATAATGGCTTACTATTTTTTAGCGGCTTCTGCGCATATATACAATAGCTACTTAGCAGAAAAAAACAAACTATAATTTTTTTCACGGCATCTTTTTTAAATAAATCAATCGTTGAAGTCTATTTGTTTCTGTTAAAAACTTTTAGTGCCTCATTATTAATAGCTATTAAGGTAAGTTGTTTATTGCCCGCTTTCAGTTCTATTATATTTCTTATAGCACCTTTTAAAAAGAATCCACTCTGTTGTGCGGGAACACTGGTGAAGGTACCATTACCCTTTCCTTTTAGCAGCAGTCCATAACTCGCATCATAGATTCCTACCTCCGGTTTACTCTCGTAAAAATTACCGCCCAACAACACATCCATCTTCCCGTCCC
>JBJXDV010000065.1:0-2887 GCA_046153465.1 Chitinophagaceae bacterium | reverse complement strand
ATGACTGATGAAAACAATAACATTATTTTTTTAAATCAGGAATTTGTTAAAAGACTTAAACCAGGTAATAACACCAGTTTTTATATAAATAAGCCCCTTCATTTACTGTTTAATCACCTTGAAAATTTATCTGATGGACAGCAGAGCATAATAAATCTTGCTGAAGATGCTGTTTTCAAAAAGAAAATTATCACTAATGTTATTATCAGGCTTAAAGACAATTCCATTCTTCAACATAATGGTTTCCCGATCTACAATGAGAAGGAATATGCAGGCCATGTAGTCCGGTTTGTAGACGTTACAGAAAGAGAACAAAAAAATAATGACTTGTTACACGTAAAAAAACTTTTGCAGGATACAAATGAAGCAGCTGCAATTGGAGCCTGGGAATATGATGTAACTACCAATGTTTTTTACTGGAGTGATATTACTAAGAAAATAAAAGGGGTAGAACCCGATTATAAACCCAACCTTGAAAACGCTTTTAGTTTTTATAAAGAAGGCGATAGCAGGAATAGGATTCAGAAATGTGTAAAAGACTGTCTGGAAGCAGGCACTTCTTTTGAGGAGGAGTTGGAACTTGTTAAAAAATCAGGAGAATGTATATGGGTTAAAGCAATAGGAAAAGCGGTATTGGAAAATGACAGATGCATTCGGATGTATGGTTCTCTGCAGGATATTAATAATTATAAGTTGCTGCAATTGGAACTTGAAAAACGAAACCAGCAATTCCGTTCTTTATTTGAACACTCGCCCGATCTGGTTTTTGCACTTGATCTTAACGGGAAATTTGCAGATGTAAATGATGAGGTATTATCGTACGCCAAACTAAGTAAAGAGCAGATTCTTCAGCTCTCCTTTCGTGATTTTGCAAGCCCTCAATATCTGAATGCATCAGAAAGGGCATTTGAAGCTGTTTTAAAAGGTGAAAAGCCAATATATGAGATAGAGGCTGTTAATATTATAGGAGAGGTTTATCATTTAATGGTTACCAATATTCCGATTATTGTCAATCAAAAAATTATAGGTGCCTATGGTATTGCAAAAGATATTATAAAGGAAAAGAAGTTTGAACAATCTCTAAAAAACAGTGAAGAACGCTTTCATCTGGCCGTAGAAGGATCAAGTGATGGCATTTTTGATTGGTCTATAACAGACGATAAAGCTTTTTTTTCCCCACGTTTTAGGGAGCTTATGGGTTATCCTGCGGAGGAATTTATTGATGGAATGACCTCATTGCTGGAAGTTCTGCATCCGGATGATCTAAAGGCAACAGAAATTGCTCTTAGCAATCATTTGCTAAACCGGGTGCCTTACTATCACGAGTACAGGCTAAAAACCAAATCAGGGGAATATAAATGGTTTCTGGTGCGTGGACAGGCATTATGGAATGATGACGGAGTTCCTTACCGCATGGCCGGATCTTTAACGGACATTAATGAAAAAAAATTACTTACAGAAGAATTAACAAAAACCAACGAACGTTTCAACAGGCTACTGGAAGGTACAAACGACAGCATCAGAGAAAGCGATTTCATAAACCCCGAAAACAGCTATGTATCTAATCAGCTTTTTGAATTGTTGGGTTATAATGTTAATCATCTTTCCAGTCTTGAAAAAATCAGTTTTTATGAAAATTTAATCCACCCTGATGATATTGCTCCACGCAAAAAAGCATTGGATGATCATATAAGAAAAATAACCCCTGTTTATAGTGCCCAGTTTCGTTTAAAAGCTGCCGATGGGACCTATAGATGGTTTTTTGGAAAGGCAAAAGTAAAAAGGGATGCGGAGGGTAATATTTCCACTTTTACAGGTTCTATTGTTGATATTCATCAGCAGAAATTAGTGGAGAATTCATATAAAGAGAGCCAGAAGCGATTTCAACTGGCAATGGAAGGATCCCGTGATGTTATCTGGGATTATGATATTGTCAATCAACAGTTCTTTGTTTCACATCGTTTGGCAGAGATTACAGGCTATCCATACGAAGTATTAAACCGCAGTTTTTTTGAATCTCTTATACATCCTGAAGATCTGGTTAAACGTAATGAAAAACTTAGAGAACATCTAGACGGGTTGACTGAATATTATACAGTTGAAATGCGTGTGAAGCATGTGAGTGGCGATTACCGATGGTTTTTATCCAGAGCAAAGGCCTCATTTAATGAAAAGGGAGAACCACTTCGTATAACAGGCTCATTAACGGATATTCATCACCTGAAGCAACTGGAGCACAATCAAAAGGCATTGCTCTCTTTTCAGTCTGCTATTCTTAAAGCCTCTCCGGATAAAGTAGTACAGATAAATAAAAATGGAATTATCACTTACATACATGTGCCGGATTCCGGAAGCTTTCTGTTTCAAAGAAATATTCCCATAATCGGTGAACAAATAAAGCAGTATTTACCTGCAGATAATTTATTGGAGAGAAACGCATTGGAAGCAATAGAAAAAAATCAAACAGTTTTTTACGAATTTGAACTTTTAAAGGAACATACTCTATTAAATTTTGAAGCCCGTATTGTACCAACAGAAGATCAGCAGGCAGCCATTATTCTTCGCAACATAACTGATCTGAAGTCTACTCAACGCAAACTGGGTAAAAATGAATTAAAATATATCAGCCTCATTGAAAATATGGATTTAGGCTTAATGGAAGTAGATAATAACGAAATTATAAAGCACGTTCACTCACGTTTTTGTGAGATTACAGGATTTTCTGAACAAGAATTAATTGGAAAGAATGCCACAGAAATACTGATATGTAAAACAGAGAAAGATGCAAGTAAGGAAATAATTGAAAGAAGGAAAAAAGGTTATTCTGATATCTATGAACGTGAAATCATAAGTAAATCAGGTAAGAAACTTACGTTTTTAATCAGTG